>CAYNYE010000006.1:0-3423 GCA_964401345.1 uncultured Candidatus Planktophila sp. | reverse complement strand
CGCGTGTTTAGCGATGATGGTCATTGTGTTTCCGATCCATTGGTAATGCGTCGCGCCCTTGAATACATTAAGAAATTTAATGGTGTTGTAGCTCAGCATGCTCAGGATCCTCGCATGACCGTTGGTTCTCAGATGAACGAGGGAGAGATTTCAGCTCGTTTGGGATTGAAAGGTTGGCCAGCTGTTGCCGAAGAAGCGATTATCGCGCGTGATGTTTTATTGACCGATCACGTTAAATCAAGGTTGCATATCTGCCACTTAACAACTGCAGGTGGTGTCGAAATCATTCGATGGGCTAAAGCACGTGGAATTAATGTGACCGCGGAGGTAACACCACATCATCTCTTGCTTACCGATGATTTAGCATCATCGTACGACCCGGTCTACAAAGTCAATCCACCTTTGCGAACTGAATCAGATGTGCATGCTCTTCGTGAGGCTTTAGCAGATGGAACGATCGACATTGTGGCGACCGATCATGCGCCGCATCCGCTTGAATCAAAAGAGTGCGAGTGGCAGGAAGCAGCTTTCGGAATGTTGGGTCTAGAAACAGCACTTTCAATCGTTCAAAAAACAATGGTTGACTCTGGATTGATGAGTTGGAGCCAGGTGGCTGAGCGCATGTCCCATGCCCCAGCACGAATCGGTGGATATGAGGAGCAGGGTCAAGGGATCTCACAGGGCAGCTTCGCCAACCTAGTTGTGATTAATCCAACCAAAAACTGGCGCGTAGATCGCGATTTAGTTCTATCTAACTCATCAAATACTCCATACCATGGCCATGATTTACCAGGGTTTGTGGAGCACACCTTCTTCAAAGGTAAGCACACTCTCATCAACGGTTCGATTGCTGGCAAGGAGGCTATGTAATGACGAGTGCATTTCTAGTCCTCGATGATGGTCGAATCTTTGAAGGAAGTTCATGGGCGGCCCAGGGTAAGACATTTGGTGAAGCGGTTTTCCAAACTGGAATGACCGGATACCAAGAAACACTGACAGACCCTTCGTATCACAAGCAAGTTGTGGTGATGACCGCGCCACACATTGGCAACACGGGTGTGAATGATCTCGATAATGAATCTTCAAAGATTTGGGTCGCCGGTTTCGTTGTTCGTAACCCATCATCGTTAACCTCTAATTGGCGAGCACAAAGTGATCTCGAAGCAGAATTAATCCAACAAGGCGTTGTGGGTATTCAAGGCGTGGATACCCGCGCCATCACACGACACCTTCGTGATCGCGGTGCTATGCGAGTAGGAATTTTCTCAGGCCTCGACCTAAGCAGGGAAGAAATGGTCGTAGAAGTTCGTAAGGCTGAGGCAATGTCCGGGGCTTACTTGGTAAAGGATGTTTCAACACCTACAACGTATGTCGTTCCAGCTATCGGTGAAAAGAAATTTACGATTGCTGCTCTTGATCTAGGAATTAAAGCGGCTACACCCCGATCACTTGCAGAGCGCGGTGTAGAGGTTCATGTGATGCCCTTTAATTCAACGGTTGAGGAAATCATGCACATTAAACCTGATGGTGTTTTCCTTTCAAATGGTCCAGGCGATCCATCAACAATGACAGATGTAATCGAAGTTGTTCGAGAATTATTACTGTCGGAGATTCCGATCTTCGGAATCTGCTTTGGACACCAAATTTTGGGACGTGCTTTAGGCTTTGAAACCTACAAGCTTCAGTTTGGGCATCGCGGTATCAACCAACCCGTGATGGATAAGGGAACGGGCAAGGTCGAAATCACTGCTCACAACCATGGTTTTGCAGTGAAAGCTCCAACGGATTCAGAGTTTTCGACGGTGTATGGTCGAGGCGAAGTTACCCACACCTGTTTAAATGATGGTGTTGTAGAAGGATTAGCGTTATTGGATCGCCCAGCATTTTCAGTTCAGTATCACCCAGAGGCCGCAGCTGGTCCTCATGATGCCTCATACCTTTTCGATCGATTTGTGAAACTTATGTCCAAGAAGGTAGGTGCGTAATGCCTCTGGATACATCAATCAAGAGTGTTTTGGTTATTGGTAGCGGGCCTATTGTTATTGGCCAAGCATGTGAATTTGATTATTCAGGTACCCAAGCTTGCCGCGTGTTACGTGCTGAAGGAATCCGCGTAATTTTGGTCAACTCAAATCCCGCAACAATCATGACCGATCCCGAATTCGCTGATGCGACGTATGTTGAACCAATTACACCTGAGATTATTGAGCGAATCATCGCCCATGAAAAGCCAGATGCCGTTCTTGCGACACTTGGTGGGCAGACCGCGCTCAATGCGGCGATCGGTTTGTATCAACGCGGCACCTTGGCCAAGTACGGTGTTCGATTAATTGGTGCAGATGTCGATGCGATTAATCGTGGCGAAAACCGTGAACTTTTCAGAGCAATTGTTGAAAAGGTTGGGGGAGAGTCAGCAAAGTCACGAATTTGCCACACAATGGATGAGATCTTGTCTGCGGTTGTCGAGCTGAACTATCCGGTTGTTGTCCGCCCTTCCTTCACGATGGGTGGCTTGGGCTCAGGAATCGCATTTGATGAAGCCGAACTTCGCCAAATCGCTGGTGCTGGCTTAAGACATAGTCCAACCTCAGAAGTGCTTCTAGAAGAGTCGATTCTTGGGTGGAAAGAGTACGAATTAGAAGTTATGCGCGATAACAAGGACAACGTTGTTATCGTCTGTTCAATTGAAAATCTCGACCCGATGGGCGTTCACACCGGAGATTCAATTACGGTCGCACCAGCGATGACTTTAACCGATGTCGAATATCAAAAGCTTCGAGATTTATCGATGGACATCATCCGTGAAGTAGGCGTAGATACCGGTGGTTGCAACATTCAGTTTGCAGTAAACCCAAGTAATGGACGAATTATTGTCATCGAAATGAACCCTCGTGTATCTCGATCTAGCGCTCTTGCATCGAAGGCAACAGGGTTTCCTATTGCCAAGATTGCAACCAAACTGGCGATTGGTTACACCTTGGATGAGATTCAAAATGACATCACCCAGGTCACGCCCGCATCTTTCGAACCAACCTTGGATTATGTGGTTGTGAAGCTTCCTCGCTTTGCTTTTGAAAAGTTTGCAGATGCAGATCCACGTCTGACCACGACAATGAAGAGTGTGGGTGAAGCGATGGCCATAGGTCGATCGTTTTCCGAGGCCTTGATGAAGGCGTTACGTTCGCTCGAGAGAAAAGAAGCAATCTTTACTTGGCCTGTTGTCTCTGAAGCAGAGAAAGCCGCTCTATTGCAATCGATGAAGATTCCCACTGAATATCGCTTGCAGCAAGTTCAAAAGGCGATGTGGGCTGGCGCAACTATCGACGAAGTTTTTGCATCAACCAAGATAGATCCTTGGTATTTGCGACAGATCGAAATCATTAATCACCAAGCAGCGATCATCGCTCAACCAGGTGAATTGAC
>CAYNYE010000005.1:0-19906 GCA_964401345.1 uncultured Candidatus Planktophila sp. | reverse complement strand
AGGCGAGCATGGAAGATTGTCACAAGGAGAGCGGCTAGGGCTCGCAATCCTTGAATTTGGAGGATACGCATTGCTACGAAACTACCAGCGAAGTAACTGGAATCTCAGGATATTTCTCGTTAAGTCTTGCACGACCAGGTAGGCCTTCAATCTCAAGCAATGCTAAAACATGGATCACATCTCCACCTAAACGTTGAATTAACTCAATCGCGGCGGCAATTGTTCCGCCAGTCGCCAGAACATCATCGATCAGAAGTACCTTTGCGCCGGGCGCTACCGCATCAATATGCAGCTCTAAGGTGTCATCTCCATACTCAAGTCCATAGCTCTCAGAAATTGTTAAGTGTGGGAGTTTTCCTGCTTTTCGAATCGGAACAAAACCACTCCGCAATTGATTGGCTACAGCAGAGGCGAAGATAAAGCCTCGAGCTTCGATTCCTGCTACCAAGGTTGTGGAGTCGGCGTAGCTTGCAAATTTCTCAGTGATCGCAATGAAGGCCTCACCATGGGCTAATAAAGGGGTGATGTCTTGAAAGCGAATTCCTGGCTTTGGATAATCGGGGATTTCACGGATGAGCAAGAGAGCATCATCGATTTTCATGTGTCCGAGAGGGGACTTGAACCCCTAATCCCTTGCGGGAACTAACACCTCAAGCTAGCGCGTCTGCCAATTCCGCCACCCGGACTGAGTGATAGGAAAGGATAGCAATTGGGTGCAAGAATAGCGAAATGAGTACAACACACACTGAACTTGAACTAGAAGCTATCCGTATCTGTCAGGAGTTAATTCGAATTCCGAGCGTTAACTTTGGTGATGGAAAAGGGGATGAAAAGGCGGTAGCCGAGTACGTTGCACAGTTGTTGTCTGAAGTTGGAATAGAGCCAACTATTTACGAGTCTGCACCAGGTCGTTGCAATGTGATTGCACGCATTAAAGGAAGCAATCCAGCTCGTCCAGGTTTAGTTGTTCACGGACACATCGATGTTGTTCCGGTAAACGCCGAAGATTGGTCAGTTGACCCATTTGGAGCAGAGATCAAAGATGGATACATCTGGGGTCGAGGCGCAGTTGACATGAAAAACATGGATGCGATGATCCTTGCAACTGTTCGGGACTGGGCACGCACCGGTTATGTTCCAGAGCGTGACATTGTTTTGGCGTTCTTTGCGGATGAAGAAGCAGGAAGTGTGTACGGCTCTCACTTTATGGTTAAGGAACATCCAGAGGTTTTTGCTGGTTGCACCGAAGCGGTCTCTGAAGTTGGAGGTTTCTCGGTAACGGTTTCAGGTGGAAAACGTTTGTATCTCATTGAAACCGCTGAAAAGGGAATCCATTGGATGCGACTAACAGCTGAGGGTCGCGCTGGTCATGGTTCGATGATGAATGATGACAATGCAATCACACGATTGTCAGAAGCTGTTGCAAAGATTGGTCGCTTCGAATGGCCACAGCGTTATAGCAAGACGGTAAAAGCATTTTTTAAGCGAATCGCTGAAGAAACAGGAAAGCCGTATAACGAGGAAGACTTACGTCCTCTACTAAAGGAAATTGGTTTTGCATCGACAATGATTGGTGCCACCTTGCAAAACACCGCTAATCCAACGATGTTGGAGGCCGGTTATAAGGCCAATGTTATTCCTGGTTCTGCAAGTGCAACTGTAGACGGACGTTTCATCCCAGGCTTCGAGGATGAACTCAACGAAACAATCAAGTCCCTGATCGGCGAGAACATCACCGTGGAAACAATCACTCGAGACAAGGCTTTGGAGGTTCCATTTGAGGGAGACCTCGTCGAAGCAATGTGTAACGCACTCATTAAGGAAGACTCTGTTGCTATTCCAGTTCCTTATGTTATGAGTGGCGGTACGGATAACAAGGCATTGGCTGATCTAGGAATCATTGGTTACGGATTCTCGCCTTTGAAATTAGATGCAGACTTTAACTTTATGGCGATGTTCCATGGAGTAGATGAACGTGTGCCAGTAGAGGGTCTTACCTTTGGTACTCGCGTCTTAAAGGATTTTCTAGAAAACGCCTAAAGACTAATTTCATCTAACGCTGTACGAACTATGTCGGGCAGCGAGATTTCTTCACTCTTGAGGACTCCGCGTAGTTGCGCACCTGTTCGCGCTCCAATTAAAGATGTTGTAACTCCCGGTGCATCGCGGACCCAGGCAAGTGCAACTTCAAGCGGAGAGAAACCGAGACCTTCAGCAGCAACAGCAACAGCTTCTACGATCTTTGTCGAACGTGAATCAAGGTAAGGCTCGATATGTTTGGCAAAGTGGGGCGCAGCTCCGCGAGAGTCGCTAGGGATGCCTTTTCGATACTTACCTGTCAACACACCTCGAGCTAACGGTGCCCACGCAAGAAAACCCAAACCACATTCAACTGCAGCATCAATTAATTCGTACTCGGCACTGCGATTCAATAATGAGTACTCGCTCTGAACAGTAGTCAAAGGGGCTTTCATGGAATTGGATTGTTGCTTTGTTGCCGCTCTTGCAAGCTGCCAACCGCTGTAATTGCTGATGCCAACATAACGTGCCCGACCCGTCGTATAGGCGTAATCCAGCGCAGACAATGTGTCATCGAGGGGAGTCATCTCATCCCAGTTGTGAATCTGCCAAATATCAACAAAATCTGTACCCAACCGATTGAGAGATCGATCTAATTCGGCGATCAATGAATGGCGTGATGCATCGATTTTGCGTACTCCATCACTAAAGCTAATTCCAGCCTTAGTTGCGATCACCACTTCATCTCGATTAAAGAGGGTTCCGATGAGGCCGCCTATAACTCTTTCGCTATCTCCGTCGCCATATGTTGCTGCGGTATCAATAAAGTTCCCGCCAGCATCTAAGAATGCTCGGCATTGATCGGCTGCCTCAATCTCATCAGTGTCGCGACCCCAGGTCATCGTTCCGAGACCTAAACGGGAGAGCGCTAAACCGCTACTCCCTGCACGTCGCTTTTCCATGGCGTGACCTTAGCAAGGCCAGGTAGCAAAAGCTGCGATAGCCTTTCATTATGCGCTTAGTTTTGATTCGACATGCTCATTCAGAGTCCAACGCCTCTGGGGTGCTTTCTGGACGTATTCCCAATGTCCATTTGTCTGTAAAAGGAATGAAGCAAGCTGAGCAATTGGCGGATCGACTCGGAGCTATCCCTGTCGCCCAAATGCGAATTTCGCCAATGGAGCGTTGTGCAGAGACCATCGATCCATGGTTGAAGAGGTATGGCAATAAATCCAATAGTAATTTCAAACCAACCGTGGATCCCGGTGTCAATGAAGTTGATTACGGGCTCTGGAGCGGAAAGAAACTTTCCTCACTTTCAAGAAAAAGTGAATGGAAAACAGTTCAAGAATCACCCAGTCGAATGTATTTTCCGGATGGTGAAGGTATAGCGGCAATGCAAGCTAGGGCAATGACTACTGTCCACGAACTCGCCCAACTTCCACAGACTAAAGTTGGAATAATCGTGAGCCACGGAGATGTCATTAAATCCATCGTGGCCTCTGCATTAGGAATGCATTTAGACGAATTCCAACGAATCATTATCGATCCTGCTTCAGTGACAATAATTGAATACTCTTCAATAAAGCCTCGTCTTTTGCTACTCAATGACACACGTGGCGTAGTGACCGACTTACTGCTTGCTCCAAAGAGATCCAAGAATCTGATCGGTGGGGGATCTGGTAAGTGAGAAATATCTTTACGAATCCACAACGTTTCATCGCCGGAACTATTGGTCAACCCGGAGAACGTGCCTTCTACATTCAGGTTCGTCTTGATAACCGTGTAGTGAGTGTCGCGGTAGAAAAATCTCAGGTTCAGGCATTAGCAACTCGTTTGGATTTAATGATTGCCGAAGTCAGAAAATCAAATCCCTTGATAGCTATTGAAACTGTGGCTAAAGATGATGGACCCTTGGATACACCTGTTGATGAGGAGTTTCAGGTTGGAGCAATTTCGTTGGCTTGGGATGAGGAACAACAGTTCATCTCTCTAGAACTCTATGAACTCGAGGATGATGAAGAGGATTCCGAAGGCGGGGTTCTGGAAGTAAACATCTCGTTGGGAATGGGCATTGCTTTTGCTGCTCGTTCCAAAGCTTTGGTCAATGCAGGCCGCTTGCCTTGTCCATTCTGCGGGATCCCAATCGATCCACGAGGGCACTTATGTCCGAGGGCAAATGGCTACCGTCGATAAGCACACCGTGCTTAACCAAGGCGTACTAAAGGTTACTGGTCGCTTAGTTGATGCATCGAACGCAACTTTGTACGCCACTTCAACTTTGGATTCTGAAGAAATGGTGTGCATCTACAAACCGATTGCCGGCGAACGGCCATTATGGGATTTTGCTGATGGTTCCTTGGCTCACCGTGAATATGCTGCCTACCTAGTCAGTGAAGCTCTCGGGTTCCATATTGTTCCACTGACTATTTTGCGAGATGGTCCATATGGGTTGGGGATGGTTCAGGAGTGGATCACTCTCAATGAAGAGATTGAATTAGCAAACTTTTTTTCGACCAATAATCCTCGACTACGCTCGATGGCGCTCTTCGATGCGATTGTAAATAACACAGATAGAAAAATAGGACATCTTCTGCCCGTCAATGAGGATGAAGTTTATGGTTGTGATCACGGTGTAACTTTCCATGTTGATGACAAGTTAAGAACAGTTTTGTGGCAATGGGCTGATGATTCCTTAACCGATTCTGAAATGGAACTATTGCGCAGAGCTGAACTCCTTTTAAAAAATGATTTAGCCAAGCAACTAGAACCTTTGCTGACAAAGGCTGAAATCGATGCAACCCTGATGCGAGTTGAACGGCTGTTGTCTGAAGGTCGATTCCCATTGCCAAATCCGGATTGGCCAGCGATTCCTTGGCCTGCTTTCTAAGTTACCCCTACGATTAGCTCATGAGATCTTGGTCTGAAGTAGCGGTCCCTGGGATAAGTGGATCAAGGCACCTTCCACCATTGTTCTTGTCAGACACCGCGACATCTGCGAAGAAAAAGATCGAGCAAAAAAAGCTGTATCGAATGTATGTCTGCGGAATTACGCCTTACGACGCAACACATCTTGGGCACGCGGCAACCTACTTAACCTTTGATTTAATTAATCGATACCTACGAGCCACCGGTGCCGAGGTTAATTACGTTCAAAACATTACCGATATTGATGATCCGTTGTTGGAACGCGCCAACCGAGATGGCGTAGATTGGAAAGATCTCGCGCATCAGCAAATCGATCTCTTCCGAAGCGACATGGAGAATTTAAGAGTAATTCCACCAGCACATTACATAGGGGCGGTCGATGCAATTCCTTTAGTTGTCGATGCAATAAAGGAACTCTCATCCCTCTCAACAATTTATCAGGTTGACTTAGATCAGTATTTTTCTGTTCGTGCTGATGATCGTTTTGGTTCTCGCTCACATCTTTCTCAGGAAGAGATGGTTTCGATCTTTTCCCAACGCGGGGGAGATCCGACTCGAGCAGGAAAGAAAGATCCACTTGATTGTTTGGTCTGGATGTCACAAAGACCCAATGAACCAGGTTGGGAATCTGCAATTGGATTAGGTAGACCGGGCTGGCATATTGAATGCACCGCTATCGCACTTAAGTATCTCGATCCTTCAGATTTAGATTCGACTCTTATAGATATTCAAGGCGGCGGAAGCGACCTAATTTTTCCTCACCACGAAATGTGCGCCGCGCAGGCACATGTATTGACCGGCAAGGAGCTCGCGGCTTCGTACGTACACACCGGAATGATTGGCCTAGATGGCGAAAAGATGAGTAAGAGCAAGGGCAACCTTGTCTTTGTTTCTCGACTAGTTGCTTCCGGTACCGATCCGATGGCTATTCGTTGGGCACTTATGTCAGATCACTACCGAACAGATCGCATGTGGAGTGATTCTCTTTTGCTTGAAGCAGAAGCGCAATGGGAATCACTCAAAAAAGCAGTTGATTCAGAGCAATGTGCGCCGACCGAATCGGTAATTGATGGATTGATTAAAGCGCTAAGTGATGATCTTGAAACCCCTAAAGTACTTTCCATTCTTAATCAATGGAGCGCCGAAACTTTGTCAGGCAAAACGGGCGGTTCATCTGTTGATCTACGAGAGGTTTTGGATGCGCTGTTAGGGTTTAACTTCTAATCCTCTTTTTGTCGACGTAGATAACGCTCAAACTCTTTGGCAATACTGTCTCCAGAAACTTCAGGAAGTTCAGCCGCATCTTTGCTCTCTTCGAGCGCCTTTACATACTCTGCTACCTCTGAATCCTCAGCCGCCAGTTCATCAACCTCTTTTTCCCAGGCATCAGAACGCTCTGGTAGATCCGATAGCGGAATTGAAATATCGAGGAACTCCTCCAAGGTATTGATCAGCGCCAAGGTTGCTTTCGGTGAGGGAGAAGAGGCTGCGTAATGAGGAACCGCAGCCCATAGAGATATCGCATCGATTCCGCGACGCATACATGAATCCTGAATAATTCCCAAAATTCCAGTAGGTCCTTCATATTTAGAAACGGAGACACCAAGTCGATCTGCGATCGCTGGATGTGCACCTGTTCCCGTAACAGTAATCGGCCGAGAGTGAGGCGTGTCGGCAAGTAAAGAACCAAGTGTTACAACGAGAGAGACTTCACAATCATCAGCAATATCCAGTAAGTCAGAGGTAAAGCTTTTCCATCTCATAGACGGTTCGACTCCGGTTACGATTACTAGATCACGATTCATTGAAGGAACTGCAAGGCCAAAAACCTGCGTAGTTGGCCAAGTAATACTTCTAATCTGAGAATCATCAATTGAAACTTGTGGTCGATTGACTTGAAAGTCATAAAAATCTTCAGACTCAACCTCAGCGATTAATTCGGGTAGAACATCATCCCTTTTATCCTTCCAACCGGAAAGAAGGTGTTCAACCGCTCCAGAGGCGGCCTCGGCAGCATCATTCCAGCCAGAAAAGGCCACAATCATGACTGGATCGCGTAGTAGGGGAATTTGATGAATCTCCATGAATGCAACCTTAAGGTAACCTTCGTCAAATGAGTACTCCATCCAAGAAACCAGGGTTGCTTCGCACAACCTTGGCGCAGCGGGTTGTCGTTGCCGATGGGGCTATGGGAACAATGCTTCAGGCGGCCAATCCCCCTCTAGAAGATTTCCAAAATCCTGAAGGCTGCCATGAGATTCTCAATGTCAGTCGGGCAGACATCGTTCGCTCAGTTCACGATGAGTACTTGTCTGCTGGGGTCGATGCGGTAGAGACCAATACCTTTGGCGCTAATTGGTCCAATCTTGCAGATTACGGAATTGAAGATCGAATCTACGAATTGGCGTACGCCGGCGGAAAGATTGCGCGCGAAGCGGCCGACTCATTTTCAACACCAGATAAACCGAGATTTGTACTTGGCTCTCTTGGGCCAGGAACCAAACTGCCAAGCTTGGGTCATACGACATATGAGAATTTGAAAGGTGCGTATTACACAGCTGCTAAGGGTTTGTCAGATTCTGGCTGCGATGCGTTATTGGTCGAAACTTCGCAAGATTTGTTGCAAGTAAAGGCTGCGGTTAATGGTTGTCGCCAGGCGATTAAGGAATCAAATAGGGACATCGTGTTGATTGCTCAAGTTACCGTTGAAACGACTGGAACCATGTTGCTCGGATCAGAAATTGGAGCCGCCCTCAACACCTTAGAGCCAATGGGGATCGATTTAATCGGACTTAACTGCGCAACAGGTCCAACAGAAATGTCAGAGCACCTGAGATATCTCAGTAAGAACGCAAAGATTTCTATTTCAGTTATGCCTAACGCAGGACTGCCTGTTCTAGGCGCGAACGGAGCTTCTTACCCATTAGGCCCTGATGAATTGGCAACCGCTCTTGATGGTTTCATTGATGAATACGGCATTTCCCTGGTCGGAGGATGTTGTGGAACTACGCCCGCTCATCTTTCTGCAGTTGTTAAGAAAGTAAGTGGTAAAAAGATCCACGCTAGAACTCCTGATCTCGATCCAGGAGCATCCTCTCTGTATCAGTACGTTCCGTTTAGACAGGATAAGACTTACTTAGCCATTGGTGAGAGAACCAACGCAAATGGGTCACGTGCATTTAGAGATGCCTTGTTGGCTGAGGATTGGGAGAAGTGTGTTGAGATAGCACGCGATCAAATTCGCGACGGCGCACATATGCTCGATCTTTCCGTCGACTACGTTGGTCGCGATGGTGCGGCAGATATGAGTCAACTTGCATCTCGATTTGCAACATCAAGTACTTTGCCAATTGTCTTGGATTCAACGGAACCTGCAGTCCTCAAGGCTGGACTTGAACATTTAGGTGGTCGTTGCGTCATCAACTCAGTTAACTACGAGGATGGAGATGGCCCAACATCTCGATTCGCGAAGATAATGCCTCTAGTAAAAGAACATGGAGCAAGTGTTGTCGCTCTGACCATCGATGAAGAAGGTCAGGCAAGAGATTGCGAGTGGAAACTTCGCGTAGCAAGAAGGCTTATCAAGGATTTGCATGACAACTGGGGTATGAATGTCGGCGATATTCTGATTGATTGCCTTACCTTTCCAATTGCAACTGGACAAGAGGAAACCCGTAAGGATGGCATAGAAACAATTAATGCGATCCGACAACTCAAAGCGGAGTTTCCAGATGTTCAAACAACTCTGGGTGTCAGCAATGTTTCTTTTGGTCTGAATGCTGCTGCGCGCGTGGTCCTCAACTCTGTTTTCTTGCATGAATGTGTTCAGGCAGGCTTGGATTCTGCGATTGTCCATCCATCGAAAATCACACCCATGGCACGTATTGATGAACGTCAACGACAAGTCGCCTTGGATCTGATCTACGATCGTCGCACCTTTGATGGCGAGGAATGTACGTATGACCCGCTGCAAGAGTTCTTGCAACTATTTGATGGTGTCGAGTTAGCGACAAGCAAGAATGCTCGAGCAGAAGCTCTTGCCGCACTTCCACTATTTGATCGTCTACAACGTCGAATCATCGATGGCGAAAAGGTGGGACTTGAGGATGATTTAAAGGAAGCCATGGCCACCGGCACGCCACCTTTGGAAATCATTAATAGCCATCTTCTTGAAGGTATGAAGATTGTGGGAGAGCTTTTCGGTAAGGGCGAGATGCAACTTCCATTCGTTTTACAGAGTGCTGAGGTAATGAAAACGGCGGTTGCAATTCTCGAGCCGTTCATGGAAAAGACGGGCGATGAAGGCCGCGGCACGATGTTGCTAGCAACCGTGAAAGGCGATGTTCATGACATCGGAAAGAACCTTGTCGACATCATTCTTACCAACAATGGATACCGCGTTGTAAACATAGGTATTAAGCAAACGATTAATCAGATTATTGACGGAGCTATCGAATCAAATGCGGATGCAATTGGTATGAGCGGCCTTCTGGTGAAATCAACGGTGATCATGAAGGAAAATCTTCAGGAGATTACTGCGCGTGGACTAGATCAAAAGTGGCCAATTGTTCTGGGCGGAGCGGCATTAACCCGTGCTTACGTGGAGCAAGATTTGGCATCAATGTTCCCTGGCGAAGTTCGTTACGCACGTGATGCTTTTGAAGGTCTTCGACTCATGGATTCAATCATGGCGGTGAAGAGGGGAGAACCGGGTGCAACCCTTCCAGCTCTACGTGAACGTAAGGTTGCAAATACAAGAACCAAAATTGAAGATCAACCGATTGATACCTCGCGAAGTGATGTAGCCGTTGATGTAGATATTCCTACACCGCCTTTCTTTGGTTCTCGAGTAGTTAAAGGTATTCAGCTCAGTGATTATGCAGGCATGTTGGATGAGCGCGCCTTGTTTGTTGGACAGTGGGGATTAAAGGGTAACCGTGGCGAGTATGAAAATATGGTTGAGAGCGAAGGCCGTCCTCGTCTGCGATCCTTACTCAATGAGGTCCAGGCAAATGGTTGGCTTAATGCGGCGGTCGTTTACGGATATTTTCCTTGCTACAGCGAAGGAAATGATTTAGTAATTCTGCATCACGAAGGTGATAACAAGGGCAAGGAACGAACACGGTTTACCTTCCCGCGCCAAACTCGGGACCGACGTCTTTGCATAAGTGATTTCTTCGCATCAAAAGAGTCTGGCAAAACAGATGTTGTTGCTTTTCATGTCGTAACGATGGGATCTACCGTCAGTGATGCAGCCGCAAAGCTCTTTGCCGCTAATAATTATCGCGAATATCTAGAGTTACATGGGTTGTCAGTACAACTCACCGAAAGCCTTGCTGAACATTGGCATGCACGCGTACGTGAGGAACTATCAGTCAAGTCGGATGATTCATCAGATCTGCAAGGTATCTTGGATCAGGGTTACCGTGGCTCACGTTATTCATTTGGTTACCCAGCTTGCCCAGATCTAGAACAGCAGGTTCAGTTGTGCGAGCTTCTGGATCCATCGCGAATTGGTGTCGAGCTTTCTGAAGAATTCCAGCTTCATCCAGAGCAATCAACATCGGCGATTATTGTTCATCACCCTGAGGCGAAGTATTTCAACGCAAATTAATGGCTAACTCCTTTTTCGACGCTGTCTTTTTCGATATGGATGGCCTCATGGTTGATTCTGAACCTCAATGGTTTTTATCTGAGATCGAAGTAACTCAACCTTTTGGATATACCTGGCTTGAATCCGATCAGATTGCCTGTCTCGGTGGTCCGTTGTCTCGTGTAGGTCAATATATGTATGACAAGTGCGGTCGCGTTGAAACTCCCGAGTTCTTTACTCAAACCTTGATCCGTGTACAAGCAGAGAAAATGCGTGGAAACACGCCCACTATGCCCGGAGCTGTTGAGCTTGTTCGCAATCTTCAATCAAATGGGGTGAAAACCGCCTTGGTATCGGCCAGTCCACGCAATATCGTGGATGCCGTATTAGACAACCTGGGCCATGATTTATTTCCATTTTCTATCAGTTCAGATGATGTGCAACGAACCAAACCTGAACCTGATTGCTACCTGAAAGCAGCAAATATCAGCGAATCAAATATTTCCAATTGTCTGATTTTTGAGGATTCTTTGACAGGAATGAAAGCTGCAACATCCAGTGGGGCATTTTTGATTGCAGTTCCACACTTAGTGCAGATTGTAGAAGCCGAAAAGATTAGAGTAATTAAAAGCCTTGAGCAGTTGAACTTTGAAAAGTTGCAGCAGCTACATCACAACTTCGCATCTCCAATTTAACTGTTATGAGCAGGACAGATTGATTTGAAATAACACCAATCGCAAAGCCGCGAGGGCTTAGGAGGCCAATACTCTTTCTCGATCGAAATGAAAATATCTTGTGCAACCCTTTTGAGAACCTTTTCTGCAGATTCAATATCTGACATCTTCGGATTGCTCTTGACGATTCGTCCGTCACCCAAATAGATCAATTGCAATAAGCGGGGGAGCACACCTGTGTTTTTCCAGTACAACAATGCGTACACCCGTAATTGAAAGAGCGCCTTCTCTTCCCAACCTGGTTTGGGTGATTTACCAGTCTTGTAGTCAACGATCCGAACTTCTCCGGTGGGCGCGATGTCCAATCTATCAACGTAGCCATGGAGATACACATCTGTATCAAAATCATTTTCCAGATGCATTTCGCGATGCGTTGCTTCAAATGTTGTTGGATTTTCCAAAGTGAAATAAGTGGCTAAAAGCGCGGAAGCGCGATCGAGCCATTCTTTTTCATTTGTCACCATCTCCATCAGGGCCGGCTTGCTCTCAAGTTGCGCTGCCCAACGAGATGGCAAGAGATCTATAGCTGTTTGCGGGGTTCGCTCTTGGCTTGGAAATTCAAAGAGATCTTGCAAAATCGTGTGAACTAGGGTGCCTCTTTCAGCATCCAACGATGGTGGCTCAGGAAGTTTGTCTATCTTGCGATACTTGTAGAGTTGAGGACAGTTCTCATACTCACTGACCGCACTTGGCGATAAACGTAGATTCTTCTCATCACTCACCTGGCTGAAGATACTCGTACTTTCAATCGAATTTTCGCCTAAGATGCTCCCGTGTCTAATCTTGGGTATTTCGGAGCCGGCGATCGCATTCAACTGACCGATCCAAAGGGGAAGCTTTATAGCTTCACAATCACACCTGGCAAGGAATGGCATACCCACAAAGGTTGGATAACTCATGATGAACTCATCGGGATGCCTGAAGGCTCAGTTGTCAGCACAACAGCTGGATTAAAATTCACAGCATTCAAACCACTGCTCGCAGATTACGTTTTAACAATGCCTCGCGGCGCAACGATTGTGTATCCAAAGGATGCCGCGATGATCATTGGTGTAGCCGATATCTATCCAGGCGCGCGAGTTCTCGAAGCTGGTGTTGGTAGCGGTGCGCTAACAATTTCACTGCTGCGTGCAGCCGGTCCCACTGGAAAGGTTCACTCCGTAGAACGTCGGGCCGATTTTGCAGATAATGCGCGATCAAATGTGAATGCATACTTTGAAGGAGAACCAGAAAACTGGTCGCTCATTGTTGGCGATCTTCAGGATCAAAACTTTGATTCAGAGTTCGACCGTGTTGTTTTGGACATGTTGGCACCATGGGAATGCGTTGATATTGCCGCACGTGCATTACGCCCCGGGGGAGTCTTCCTTTCTTACGTTGCAACAACGACCCAGTTATCGGCTACCGCTGAGGCGCTGAAAGAAGATGGACGCTTCACCGAGCCTGAAAGTTCTGAAACTATGGTTCGCGGTTGGCACCACGAAGGTTTAGCTGTTCGTCCTCAACAGCGAATGATTGGACACACGGGGTTCCTGATTCAAAGCCGCAGAATGGCCCCTGGCGTAGAGGTCTTGGCTCGACGCCGTCGTCCAGCGAAAGGTGCATACGGTGTCTCGGAAGATTGAAAGATTAATCAATCTAACAATCGCACTTTTAGCAACAAAGAGATACTTAACTAAATCTGAAATATTCAAAACCGTTGAAGGTTACGAAGGTAGCGCTGAAACAAAAGAGCGCATGTTTGAACGAGATAAAGATGATCTGCGTTCGCTTGGTATAGAAATTGAAGTAGGAAGTTTTGATCCGCTTTTCAACGATGAAGCCGGGTATCGAATCAAACAAGAAAGTTATCGGTTAGATCTCGGTCAAATTACTCCTGTAGAAGTTTCACTTCTTTCCCTTGCTGCAGAAGCATGGCAGGAGGCTTCCTTCGGAGATGTCGCTCAAAAGGCTCTGCTTAAACTGCGTTCGATAGGCATTCCTGGTGATGAGTTAATGATGCCGAGTACCGTCAATAAGTTAAGTGACGGTGGGCAAGATATTGCGCTGATAAGCAAAGCTATATCACTTCATCAAATAATGAATTTTGATTACCTCGATGCTGAAATGTCGGCTAATTCCAGAAGTATCGTTCCTATTTCTTTGTCTACTCGTTCAGGCTTTTGGTATCTAGCTGGGGTTGATCAAGATGTTGAGGAGATCCGTACATTCCGCCTCGACCGAATCGTCGGAGATATCACGGTAAGTGTTGGCCCTGCTGATTTCGAGGTACCACCAGGATTTAACTCTAAGGAATCAGTTTCAAGTATTAGTCCGCAAGGCTTCGCAATTATCGATGTACGCAGAGGTAAAGGTTCAGCATTGCGCGCATTAGCATCATCGGTTCAATCACTCGGTGAGTGGGATCAGTTAAAGATCCCGATTTTCAATCTCGATTCCCTCAGCTCCCTAGTTTTATGGCATGGTTTGGATGCAATGGTGAAAGAACCTGTTGCTTTGCAAAATGTAGTGATTGATCACCTGGAAGCCTTGGTGAAAAATCATGGCTAAGAAGTTCTCCGCTCCATTGGAGCGCACAGCTCGACTCTTGGATCTCGTTCCATATATCAATGCGCATCAAGGCATCTCATTAAAGGAACTCTCACAGGTTTTCGAAGTTACTCAGTCGCAGATGATTAATGATTTGACGACCTTATGGATGTGCGGCCTACCTGGATATACACCTCTTGAATTGATGGATCTGGACTTTGAAACCGGGTACGTCACCATCAATAACGCTGAAACACTCTCTAAGCCACGTTCGATCACCTTTGATGAAGGCGTTGCTCTGGTCCTTGGTTTAGACCTAGTCCGTTCATCGATCAACCCTCAGCGTAAGGATTTATTGCAAAGCATCGATTCACTTTCAGAGCGTTTATCGAACTTAATCAATATGCCAACGACACTGTCAGCTAAGAGTGTCGTTAATGGTGAAGTTTCTAGCGCGTTGAACGAGGCTATTAAAGTTCAAAGTGGACTAGAGATTGTTTATCACTCGCTATATCGAGACGAAGTTACAACTCGACAGATACGTCCCATTGAAATAATTGATAATGAAGGTCATAGCTACCTCAGCGCTTATTGCTATTCAGCGTTGGACTTTAGGCAGTTCCGATTAGATCGAATTCAAAGTGCGACAGCGATCGATGTTGCAAAGGATTTACCAGTATCCACCGGTAGCGCTGCTGTCATCAAATCTGTAATAAAGGTAATTGAACCTAATCGCGACTTTGTCGAACGTTTTAAATTGAATCACGTGTCGGCTGGGATGGAATTCGAATTCGATTCATACTCCCACCAATGGTTGCAAAGATCTGTACTAGCTTCGGGCAAAGGGGCGGCTTTGCTATCGCCCCCAGAAATTCGTGATTCCATAGCGGAGTTGGCTCAATCGATGCTGGATCGTTACAAACCACAGTAAATCTGCCTATTGATTTCAGGCTCTCTGGTGTAATGTAGGCAAAAATATCAGCCAAGGAGTGAATGTTATGAATCTAGGTCCAAGAGAGATCGTAATTCTTTTGATCGTTGTCCTCGTACTTTTTGGTGCTAAGCGCCTTCCAGATTCAGCTCGATCACTTGGTCGCTCGATGCGAATCTTCAAGAGTGAAATGAAGGAAATGAAGGCTGATGACGCCGTAATCGAAGAAGACGGCAAAACAGAAAAGTAAATTTATGGCATCTGCAAGCGAAGCGAGGATGCCCTTACTCGACCACTTACGAGAGTTACGCCAAAGAGTCCTTCGATCTGCGATCGCGGTTCTCTTAGCTTTTGGTGGCGGGTGGTACTTCTACAACCCAATTATCTCGACTCTCGCAAAACCTGTCTGCGACCTTAAGGCTGCACAAGAATCAGGTGCGGCAAGTTGCGGAGCGTTATACATCAGCGGTGTTTTGGGTCCACTAGATCTACAAATTAAAGTTGCTTTGTTAACCGGTGTAATAGTCTCTGCGCCTTTTTGGCTCTACCAACTCTGGGCGTTTATTGCGCCAGCTCTGCATCGGAAAGAAAAGCGGACAAGCATTCTCTTCGTTGCATCTGCAACGCCTTTCTTCGCGATGGGTGCGACCTTGGGTTACCTCATTCTTCCAGTAGCTATCAAAGCGTTGTTTGGCTTCACTCCTAATGCAATTAGCAACTTGGTGCGATTTGATGATTATTTAGATTTTGTTCTTCGCTTGATTCTCTTTGTTGGTTTAGCCTTCGAGTTGCCAATTTTTCTTTTAACCTTCAATCTCATTGGTTTTCTCCGCGGTAAGACGATACTCAGACCTTGGCGTATATGGATATTTACGATCTTCTTCTTTGTGGCGGCATTGTCGCCAACCGCCGATCCTCTGAGCATGGTGCTGCTCTCTGCTCCACTCATTCTTTTCTACTTCATGGCTGGAACAATCGCTGTTTTTGTAGATAAACGCCGGGATAAAAAACTGGAAATGGTCGAAACCGCCAGTATGTCGATTGACGCACCAACCTCAATTAAGGAATAGCCGATAGGGTCATCCCATGTGGGCTTTAGTAATCAATCCTGTCTCCGGACAGGGTAAAGGCACCTCAGTTGGTAGATATGTTGCAGGTTGGCTTTCGCAACGAAAAATCCCATACACGATCGTTACCGGAAACTCATCAGTTGCCCTCACCGATCATTTAAGTTCATTTATTCAAAAGAATCCCACATGCGCAGGAGTTATCGCAGTGGGTGGAGATGGGTTACTTCACATTATTTTGCAGAAGGTCGTTCCCGCTCAGATTCCATTCGCGATTGTTCCTGCGGGGACCGGTAATGACTTTGTCAGAACTCTTGGGTGGGATCTCGAAGATCTCGATCAACAATTACATGCGATTGTTACGACTGAACCGACCGCCATAGATCTTGGATTAGTAGATGGCGAATGGTTTGGAGCGATTCTTTCCACAGGTTTTGATTCTGTTGTCAATGAGAAGGCAAATACGCTTAGCTGGCCAAAAGGTCCCATGAAGTACAACGCAGCGATCGCCATTGAGCTTCCACGCTTCAAGCCCCGTCATTACGAAATCACTCTGGATGATCGAACGATCTCCACTGAAGCGATGTTAATCGCGGTTGCTAATGGGCGTTCTTATGGTGGGGGAATGTTGGTTTGCCCCAATGCAAATATCGCCGATGGTCTCTTTGATGTCATGGTTTTACATCCAATTTCAAAGATTGAATTTCTCAAGGTATTTCCAAGCGTCTTTGCCGGCACACATGTCTCACACCCTGCTGTAGAGATTGTGCGCAGTCGAACAGTTAAAATCGAATCCAAGGCTGTTGCATATGCCGACGGTGAGCGCATTGGTCAGCTTCCAGTCTCCGCAGAATGTATTCAGGGCGCGATAAAGAGCTGGGTGGCATGACAACGCCCGCGGAACGTTACGCCGCAGCCAAGCTCAGAGGACAGCATCCAGTCACAACTGAATTTCTCTTGACCTTTGATTTTGAGTTTGATCCTTTCCAGATCACCGCCTGCCACGCTGTTGAGGATGGAAAAGGTGTTCTAGTAGCTGCGCCCACAGGTGCCGGTAAAACAGTAGTTGGAGAATTCGCCGCATACTTTGCATTACAAGCAGGTAAGAAGTGTTTCTACACAACACCGATCAAAGCGCTCTCAAATCAAAAGTACTCAGAGTTCGTCGCTAAATTTGGTGAAGATCGAGTGGGATTGCTCACCGGAGACACCAGTATCAATGGCGAAGCAGATATCTTGGTGATGACTACCGAGGTACTGCGAAATATGTTGTACGCGGGATCAAACACTTTGACCAACCTTGGTTGCGTGGTCATGGATGAGGTCCATTACTTAGCGGACAAGTTTCGTGGCGCGGTTTGGGAAGAGGTTCTGATTCACCTTATGGAAAGTGTGCAGGTGATTTCGCTATCTGCAACCGTTTCCAACGCAGAAGAGTTTGGTGAATGGCTGGGGGAAGTACGTGGCGAGACTGAAGTCATCGTCAGTGAAATTCGTCCAATTCCTTTGTATCAACATGTTTTAATCGGTAACCGTCTAATGGATCTATTTGAACAACCTGGCAAAATTAACCCTGAAATTCTGCAACGCGAAAGAGAAGCAATTCGACGATCGGCTTTGGGACGCAACCGAAGAGGGAGATTCGCTGAGCCTTCGGATCGAATGAGTCGAGCGGAAATCATCGAAAAACTTCAGCGAGAAAATCTGCTGCCTGCGATCACCTTCATCTTTTCAAGGGTTGGTTGCGATGCGGCTGTGAAGCAATGTCTTCACGCTGGGCTTCGTCTCACATCACCCGAAGAACGGGTAGAGATTCGCCAAACGGCGCTTCGCTACACGCAAAATATTGCTGAAGAGGATCTCGAAGTTCTTGGCTTTGAGGAATGGCTCACCGCCTTAGAAAGAGGTATCGCAGCTCACCATGCGGGCTTACTTCCAAGTTTCAAGGGAGCGGTTGAGGATCTCTTCCAGCGCGGCTTAGTGAAAGCGGTATTCGCAACTGAAACTTTAGCCCTCGGTATTAATATGCCGGCTCGAACCGTGGTCTTAGAGAAGTTGATCAAATACAACGGTGAAGCGCACGTTCCCATAACGCCGGGGGAGTACACCCAATTAACTGGGCGAGCTGGTCGACGTGGAATTGATATTGAGGGTAATGCGGTAATTCAATGGTCACCTACTGTTGATTCAGCTTCAGCAGCTGGTTTGGCTTCAACCCGAACGTATCCGCTGCGATCCTCGTTTTCCCCTACCTACAACATGGCGATCAACTTAATATCGCGTTTTGGACGAGAAACGGCGAGACGTTCCCTTGAATCCTCTTTCGCACAGTTTCAAGCCGATCGAGCTGTTGTGGGATTAACTCGTCAGATTAGAAAGAATGAAGCCCTCATTGAAGAGCTCATGAGAGATTCTCAATGTCATCTTGGAGATTTTTCAGAATATGCACGTCTGCGACGCTCCATAAAGGAAGTTGAAGTACTGCTCAGTCGCCGCGACCAACGAAAAACTTTTGACAATCGACAAAGAACTCATTTAGAAGGTGAACTTTCAGATCTTCGCAAAAGTATGAAGTCCCATTCATGCCATGGTTGCGCAGAACGTGAAGATCATGCCCGTTTGGCCGAGCGTGCTGGTCGGTTAACCCGTGAAAATGATGGCTTAACCACTCGTGTCGAAAATCGCACCCATGTGATCGCAAAAACCTTTGATCAAATCTGTCAGGTTCTTGACCATCTTCAATACATTGATGGCGAAAAGCCAACGGTTCAAGGAAAGATTCTCACAAAGATTTACGCCGAGTCTGATTTGTTGCTTACCGAATCTATTCGCAGAGGTCTATTGGATGATCTAAATGCGACGGAGTTCTTATCCGTAGTTTCCTGCATGATCTTTGAATCCCGATCCCAAGAGAATCTGGCCCCCAAGCTTCCTAGCCAAAAGGTCACCTCAACCTTGACCGAAATCATTTCCTTATGGGCAGCCCTAGAGAAAATCGAAAATGATTTCGGTGTGAAGACCCAGCGCGAACCAGATGCTGGCTTCTGCTTCATTTCCTACAAGTGGGCAAGTGGCAACTCCCTCAATAGTGTTCTTAAAGGTAGTGACATGTCAGTAGGAGACTTTGTTAGATCGACTAAGCAATTGGTAGATCTACTGAATCAGATTGGCGGTGCGAGTGAAAAACTTCGTCCAGTCTGTAAGGATGCGGTCAAGCGCATCGACAGGGGAGTAGTGGCTTACTTAATGGGGGATGTATGACTTTAATGCTTCTAGATAGCGCATCTCTTTGGTATCGCGCTTATTACGGAATGCCGGACACGCTTCTTGCTCCAGATGGAACCTCGGTCAATGCAATTCGCGGCTACATCGATATGACTGCGCGTCTGATGAATGTTTACAAGCCAGATCGTTTAGTTGCCTGCCTGGATGGAGATTGGCGACCAAGTTGGCGTGTTGACATTTTCCCAGAATACAAAGCTAACCGGCTAGAAGAAGAGGGAGAAGAGGAAGAGGAACCCGAAACACTCACTCCTCAAATTCCGATTCTGCTCGATTTACTCGATCTCTTTGGGATACCAGTTGTAGGAGTCGATGATTATGAAGCTGATGATGTCATGGCGACTTATGCGGAAATTGAAAAGGGTCCTATTCGAATAGTCACCGGGGATCGTGATCTATTTCAAATGGTAGATGACAAGCGAGATATCAAAGTTGTGTATCTTGCCAAGGGAATATCGCAGCATGATTTAGTCGATATCAAATATGTTGCAGACAAATATTCAATCCCTGGCGATCGTTACGATCTTTTTGCCATGTTTCGCGGGGATCCTTCTGATGGTTTGCCAGGTGTAAAAGGTATCGGTGAAAAAGGTGCCGCGGTAATCGCCAATAACTTTGCAACCGTGGAAGATGCCTTAGCGGCAGCGTTGGAAGCTCACGATGCATTACCGCCAGCACTTGCCAAAAAGATCATCGCTGGCGCTGATTACTTGAAGATTGCACCCAAGTTAGTTCGCGTGGCGCGGCATGCAGCGCTTCCAAAGGTTGACCTAACCTTGCCACGAGCACCTAAGGATCTTTCTGCTATCTGCCAATTCAAGGA
>CAYNYE010000004.1:0-21182 GCA_964401345.1 uncultured Candidatus Planktophila sp. | reverse complement strand
TTGGTGGTCACATCAAGCGCAGAAACGGTTTCGATTTTTACCCTCATTCCGCGGTAACCTAAACCCCCGCACACACAGTGCGCACATTAGAAATGAGAGCGTGACATATGGGTTCCGTAATTAAGAAGCGACGCAAGCGCATGGCGAAGAAGAAGCATAAGAAGCTTCTAAAGAAGACTCGCATTCAGCGCCGTAACGCTAAGTAATAAATTACGGTTTAAGAAGTGCAAGCTTTCCATTAATAGTGGCAAGCACATATTTAACTTTGTTTACAGTCACCCAAGTGCTCTGAGTAGGTTCAGGGCCTTGGGTGCTGCTAACTAAGCGGATTGCAGATTGGCCAAGATCCTTCTTGCTTGTATCTAAAGCACACAATCTCTCTTGGCAGTTGAAAATAATTGTTTTTCCATCGGTAGCCAAATACTTACCTGGTGTTCCAAAGTTTTCTGTTGTTAAACGTGAAATCTTTGTTGGATTACTTAATGATGCCCATCGAATCTGATTGGCCTTCGGAGCGGTTGCAGATGATGCAGCTAGCCAGGTAGCAAAGACTCCCGATGAAGTCTTCGCTAAGGCAACGTCGTAACCAAAAATCAAGGCGTCATCTGTTGAGATATCCAGTGTTTGGTACTGCCATGCTGCAGGATCAATAGAGGTACGTGTCGCAATTCTGATTGCGCCCGCGGTCATCTCTTTCTTTTGGTTCATAGAAACAACAGAGTCATATGCAACATAGGTAGTTGATCCATCAAAAATCGCCTGTAAGTGGAAACCAACATCACCTGTTGTACGACCATCAGTCTTGCGATCACCGTCGACTAATTCATACTTCCATGGAGCACCCTTAGTACGTACCGCCCCTAGTAGAACACCTTGGCTTTCATCGCGGTAAAAAACCTGTACTGCACTTGCTGAAGCTACACACGCGTTTGCAACGCTGACATCGCTAGATGTGCGCACACGAATTGGATCTTCATAGTTATTAACTGATGAGGCGTTTCCATCAACGGTTTCAAAGGCGAAAGCTTTGCCGTTAAAGGTTGCATATCGAAGATCCTTTTCAGTGGCATCACTGTAGAAAATATGCAGGGTCTGCTTAACTCCACTGCCGTTAACACACATACTTATTGCGCCAGAAATTGTGTCGGTCGTACGACCACCCGATCCGCCAGCACCGTCGACAGTCACCTTTTTCCACTTCTTGCCATCGTAGGTAGCAAGTTTTAAATCACCGTTCTTTGTATCGGTGTAGGCGATAGCTGGTTGACCATTAAATGTTGTACTTGCAACGGTCTTTCCATCAGCTGCGCTATCAAAGACGGTGCTCTTCCAACCAGTTTGTGGAACAACCGCCTTTGTTACCGCAGCTTCAGATACACCTAATGCATTCTTGGCGACGACGCTAAATGTGTAAGCAGTTCCGTTCTTAAGTCCTGTAATTAACACGGGGCTAGTAAGTGTTTTTCTCTCAGAACCTGTCTTTAGATTCTTCACAATGTACTCAGTGATCTGAGCGGTCCGAAGGTTTGCAGGTGGATCAAATGAGATCAGAGCTGATGAATCCCCAGTAAATGCTTGAGCATTACGTGGAGAAAGTGGACGATCAGTTGCAATACCAACGGGAGGCTTACTACGTAGATCTTCCATCATTGCTAATAACAAAGGTCCAGGCTCTTTAAAGATTTCACCCGGATCAAGGCTTGGAGTCATCACCGAATCAACTCCGGATGAAGAAAAGGTTGCTTCATCTAAGTGGGAAGTCGATGAACCCGATTCGTAACGGGCCGGGGTGTACATCTTTGGCTTTACTCCGCCATTTGCCTTAACCGCATTTGCACCTGACCACACCAATGAAGTTGTAAGCGCTACACCTAACTCCTTTGAAGGAGTAGGAAGATCTGCAAGACGACGACCATCACTTGTTTGAAGGTATGCATCAAATGGAGTTGGTTGATCAAGGCTGCCTAAACCGAAGTATGGATCGTAAGCATCATTAGACAAGAATCCGAGACCATGACCAATTTCATGGAGGAAAACAGATTGGAGATCGTATTCACTTCCGGTTGGGAGGCCATCACCACGAGTGTTCCAAGGTGCTGCGGAGTTAACCTGGATAACAATTTCAGGGTTAGCCTTATCTAAATCTTTTCCTGCAAGCGCGTTAGCTAATGCCGATGCGTACCAGAGGGATGGATCGGGAGCTCCCGAGAACGCAGAGAAGAAACTTCCGGGACGTGCACTTCCTAGAACACCCCAAGAGCTCGAACGTCCCCACGATGCATCAACCGAAACAACTACAGAGGATTTAAAGTTTGCAGACCACACATCGATAGATGCCTGAACCTCTTTTTTGGCCCACTCAGGAAAGTTGTTGTATTTAACGGAAAACTTAGATTTGATTTCAAGATTCTTACTCTTACTTGGAGTTGCTTGGCTCGTGCTTGCTTCAGTGCCTGCATAAATGTGTCCCCAATTAGTTGCAGGAATCTGTTTGAAGGTTAACGCGGGTGCCGATGGAGCGGTAAGTAACCCCAGAATTAGTGCGCCAGCAAGGGCAAAAGGCCCCATTCTCTTGATGCGCATCATGGTCAAACGCTATCAGGGCTCACAGCGTGGTTTAAGGTCAGGGGTAGGAAATACCAATTCTCTATGCAATTTAACAGGTAGAAAGGGCTAATAAATGACCATCGTGACTATTTATAGCCGAACTGGTTGCCATCTTTGTGAAGATGCATTAAAGGTTTTAGAGTCCTTGAAGGATGAGTTGAACTTTGAAATTACCGAAGTATTAATCGATGGTGATGAAGTGTTACAAGCTTTGTATGGAGAACAAATTCCAGTTACACATATCGATGGTATCCACCATGATTATTGGCGTGTAGATCCAGAACGTTTTAGATCTTCCCTTGAAAAACATCGTCAGCATCAATAATTTTGTAAGAGTAACCCTGCTCGGCTAAGAAACGTTGACGGTTTTGTGCAAAATCTTGATCAATAGTGTCTCGAGAAATTACAGAGTAAAACTTGGCTCCACGTCCATCAGATTTTGGACGCAGGATTCGACCTAGACGTTGTGCCTCTTCTTGACGGCTACCAAATGCTCCAGAAACCTGAATCGCAATGGTTGCATCTGGTAGATCAATTGAGAAGTTTGCAACTTTAGAAACTACCAAGCACTTAATTTCGCCAGTTCTAAATTGATTGAAGAGAATCTCGCGTTCTTTGACTGGCGTTTCACCCTTAATAAGTGGAGCGCCTAACACCTCTGATAATTCATCAAGCTGATCAATGTACTGACCAATTACTAAAACTTGATCCTCAGAGTGCTTTTCAACGAGAGCTTCAACTACATCGCGCTTGGTACGGGTTGTTGCGCAGTTGCGATATCGGTTTTCAGGCTCTGCAGTTGCATATGCCAAACGTTCAGTCTCAGTCAGATTTACTCGAACCTCAATACATTCTGCTGGAGCGATGTAGCCCTGAGCTTCAATCTCTTTCCAAGGAACATCAAAACGCTTGGGACCGATTAGGGAGAAAACCTCACCTTCCATGCCATCTTCGCGAACCAAGGTTGCGGTTAGTCCTAAGCGGCGGCGTGACTGAATATCAGCGGTAAAACGGAAGATCGGTGCAGGCAGAAGGTGTACTTCATCGTAAATAATCAAACCCCAGTCATATGAATCAAAGAGATCTAGATGGGCATAAACGCCATTTTTCTTCTTAGTCATCACTTGGTAAGTCGCGATAGTTACGGGGCGGATTTCCTTCTTTGCTCCTGAATACTCGCCGATCTCATCTTCATTTAAGGAGGTCCGCTTCAACAGCTCATCACGCCATTGGCGAGCTGCCACGGTGTTGGTTACCAAAATTAAAGTTGTTGCCTTTGCATGTGCCATCGCAGCTGCACCAACGATTGTCTTTCCAGCACCACAAGGAAGTACTACAACACCTGACCCGCCATGCCAAAAACCTTCAGCTGCTAACTCTTGGTAGGGGCGGATCTTCCAATCCTTTTGTTGAAGATTAATCTCATGCGCTTGTCCATCTACATAACCTGCAAAATCTTCAGCTGGCCAACCCAGACGCAAAAGTGATTGCTTAATCTGTCCACGTTGACTTGGAAGAACACAAATTGTTTCTGCATCAATTCGTGCACCAAGCAAGGGAGCAATCTTCTTTGCTCGAATTACCTCTTCAAGAACCGCGGTATCGGTAGTTACTAAAATCAAACCATGTACAGGATCCATCTCGAGACGCAAACGTCCGTAACGAGACATTGTTTCTGCAACATCGATAAGAATTGAATGAGGAACTGCGTAACGCGAGTACTTAATTAAAGTATCAATTACTTGTTCTGCATCATGTCCTGCAGCACGTGCATTCCATAAACCAAGCGGTGTTAAACGATAGGTGTGAATGTGTTCAGGGGAGCGCTCTAACTCAGCGAAAGGAGCGATAGCTCGTCGACACTCAACTGACATTGGATGGTCGATATCGAGCAGAAGCGTCTTATCGCTCTGAACAATTAGTGGACCATCACTCATTAAGTAAATCCTTTATTAGCGCGTTTAATAGCTTGCTGCGATCTTCAAGGGTACTGATGTCTACCCATTCATGCGCGGCGTGAGCGCCATCTCCAACAGCTCCAAGGCCATCCAAGACTTGCGCGCCAGCAGCGGCAGCGAAGTTTCCATCGCTTGCTCCACCAACAGATGCATGTCCCAGAGGTGGCATTCCAAGAGCTTTTGCAACGTTTTCTGCACGCTCGTACAAAGCCATAGTTGAAGATGTTTCTAGTGGCGGACGATTGAAGCCACCAGTAATTTCATAACGAGTTTGTGGGTTTACCGGCTTCAAGCCTTTAATCGCAGCATCTACACGTTGAAGGTCAGCCATTGAGAAAGAGCGGATATCAATATCAAGAACTGCTAAATCAGGAACGGTGTTGGTTGTATTACCCGCATGCAAAGTTGTTGGCACGACAGTTGTTCCATGTTCAGGATTTTCCATCGCTGCAATCGCTAAAACAGCATGCGCAATTTCAGTTGTTGCATTAACGCCTTTTTCAGGTTCAAGCCCAGCATGAGATGCCTTGCCGTGAATTTTGACTTGGTACATCGCGGTGCCTTTTCGCCCCGTCTTAACCTTTCCGTTAAGTGTTGCTTCTAAAACCAAAACGGCTTTTGCCTTTGCAGAAATCTCTTTGATGAAATCTTTAGTAGTTGCGCTACCGGTTTCTTCATCTGTCGTTGCAATAAGCGCTGCGCTTCCGGTAATTCCCTTCATCGCATACAAAGCTTGAATAAATCCTGCCTTCATGTCAAAGATTCCTGGACCACGAGCAGCTGTGCCGTCTACCTGCCATAGTGGTTCAAAGGATCCTTTAGGCCAGACCGTATCCAAGTGCGCTAAAACAATTACCTCTGGATTAGCTGAACCCCACCAAAATACTGGGCGACCATTTACTTCGCGGATCTCTGCAGGTGTACCTAAAACTCGGGTAGCAATTTCATTTGCAAGTGAGATGACATCGCGGCATGCCTGAAGATCTTCAGTTGGAGATTCCAACTTCACTAATGCTTCGAGGTCTGCCAACATGGGATAAGTCTATAGCGGCGCTACGCCGGTGATACGTGGAATTCTGAAGGATTGAACCTCTCCCGTTGCATGATCCTTGGCAATTAGGGCTCCAGCGCTAATGCGAATGGGATCGATAATTCGATGTGTTACTCCACCATTGTTATCGGCGTAGCCAATCGACAAGGTCTTTTCTTCAGCAATGAATTGGTTAAGAACCTCCATTGTTTCATTGGCGGTTGTGCGAGGTAGCTGACCTAAAGCTTCGCTTGCAACCTGTCGAAGTTTTGATTGACGGTGCGTAGATTTTTCACCTGTTCTCAAAACTCGAATAGCTGCACTAATTACTTCCGGTGTTGGTTCCTCAATCTCACCAATGATTCGTGGAGGCCTTGGCTTTGCTATTGCACGATTTGATTTAGGGCCGGTAAGAATCATTCCATTGGCGGATTCGCCAGCGGGTAGATATCCAGCTTCACGTAATACTCGCATCGCATCAGTTGCATCCATGTCACAAATGACAACTTCAGGAGCAATTCGACGGAGCGAGAGAATTTCCAGCTTCTTGTCATTCATGATCTGGGAAATCAATGCGGTATCTTCACAACGAATAAATGAAGATGTATTACCAACTCGCAACTTTCCATGCTTCTTGGCAACATCTGCGATCAAATACTCCAGTGGTTGTGGCATCGGAGTCTTAGATGTCTTTACAAGGAAGCTCTTGATTTCATCACCTGTCTTGCCATGATCCAAAGCTCTGCGAATCGTTGCTTCAGTAAATCGGTAAACAGTTGCGCCACCGCGACTTTCAATCTCAGCCATCATTGCTAAGGCTTGCGAGATTTCATGTTCCAAAGGTCCAGGAGCAATCGCGGTGTTGTCACTCTGAATCAAAATGTGATCAACAGTCTTCGGAAGATCCTCGTTGATTGAATTCAGATCATCTCCATTGAGAAATTCAAGGCCAAACTTGGAGATTGCGCCCTGCCCGGTTATTCCAAGCCATTCAGCCTCGCGCAGAGTCCACTCTGCTAACTCTTCCTGCAGGGATGAGTTTCGGCGAACTGGAGCACGCCACAACAGCAACTCTTTAAAGCTATTCCATTCAGGTGCAAGACCTGGGTTTTCACGCAGCAAATCAAGGGTCAAAGCACGCACACGGGCGGCATTTACTCGGTCTAATTCGGGTCCCAGTGCAGCAACATTCTTTGCTTCTGCTCTGCCAACTAATCCACTTACACGTGAAGTAATTAGCCACTGCGATGCCAACATTTGCCATCTATCTGCAGGTGTTTGCATTAACCAGATATCAAACTTATTGCTTGGCAAAATACGTTCATCGGCATCGATACTTACGAGCGAAGCTAAATATGCAAGCTCAGCTATGAATGCCGCACATGTTTCATCGACACCTAAGTGATTTGCAATCACTTTAAGTTCTCTAACTCCCAAACCACCCGCTCGCAACGCATCTGCAGGTTCATCTGCCCAAAAGTTTAGAAGTTCTTCTACCCAACGCAGCACAGTTGAAACATTTGCAATTGCAGCAAGATTAATTTGGCGCTCATCACGTTTGCTTCCGACAAGTTTTGGTTGAGAAATAAATCGTTCTTTGTGAACCTTCCCACCGCGAAGATGGATCGCAACTTCGCGGGTAAGAATCACTGTTCTTTGATCAAGCGGAACTAGAAACTTCTTTTCTAAAAGCCAAGCAACCCCTGGTCCAGGATTTTTTATATCTCCTACGCTTCCGCGGGGAGGTCCCCACATAAGTCGCTCGAGAACCTTTCTTGCATCTGCAGGAGCATCATCTAATTCCGCTAGCTTTAACTTCGCTAAGGATGCGGGGCCTAAGCCTGCTGGTTCGGCACCCATGACATCGCGCAATTGAGTTGGAAGTCGCATTCCATCCTCAGATGGATAAATCAAACCAATCATTACTAAATGAGCTAAAGCTGCTTTGGCTTCCTTATCGGTAAGAGTAATTACCTGTTTCTCGGTAAATGGCTCATTAATCGATGCTGCAGCTTCAAGAACTTGGTACTGCCACTGATTCAGCGAATCAATTGCGCGAGCAAGGCTTGGTGCAGAACATGCGCGCACCGCAAGAGATGCGATATCGGATGGAACGGGCGCAATTAAATCTGGGCGAGCAGTAAACAGATTTAGGAAGGCAGCATCATCAACACTACGTAGGTAGTCGGAGAAGGAGCGCATTTCCATAACTTGCCTACATTACTGGCATAAGCGAAGTTCCTGTTAATTAGCCTCTTCGCTTACGCGGGGTAAGCCAGGTTGCAAGGGCGGCGAGACGAACAACCAATGGCGAGATCGCCTTGCCAATGAAACGCGCCTTACGGAAATCATGGATTGGCCAACCTTCAGCCATGGCACGCAAACTCAACAGTGCATCAGGATTAATTGCAGATGGATGTCCGACGCATTGCAACAAAGGTAAATCATTATTGCTATCTGAAAAAGCAAAACTTTCCTTTAAATCAAAACCTTTTTGTTGAGCAAGTTCGGTTACTGCAACTGCTTTTTCTTTTCCATGAAGCAACGGGCCATTCATTCGACCTGTATACGTTCCTTCGCTGATTTCTGCTTTGCTTCCTAATGCTCCGGTTAATCCCAAACGGTTTGCAATTACAACCGCCATGTCTTCAGGTGCAGCGGTAACTAAATAAACTTCAACACCTTCAGCTACTAAGGCTTGTGCAATATCAATTGTTCCTTGCCACATCGCCGGTGATACATATTCATCATAAATTTCTTGAGCAATAGCTTCAATGTCTTTAACATTGTGACCACCAATGAAATCAGTAGCAGCATCTTGAAATCTTTGAATCTCTTCGGTGTTCTCTTTGCCCGTTAAGCGAAATCTCAGGTTGGCTAAAACAAATCGGGAAATATCCTTCTTGGTGAAGTAACCGCGCTGATACATACCTCGGCCCAAGAAGTAAATTACTGAACCGCGGATAAGCGTGTTATCGACATCAAAGAAGGCAGCCCGTTTGCTCGTGAGTGCCATGTCACTACCTTAGCGAGAGAACTCCTTGAGAGACGCTTTATGCTTTGCCAATGAGTTCAACGGTGCATGTAGTTCGCCATGGAGAAGTCCACAATCCCGAGAAGATTTTGTATGGACGTCAGCCTGGTTGGAGATTGTCTGAGCGTGGGCAAGAGATGGCAAAGACGATTGGCGAATGGTCTAAAACATTAGATCTTGGAGCTCTTCACGTATCACCCCTACAACGTGCTCAAGAGACCGCAGGACCTATCGCAGCTGCACACAACATCGCGATAACAACCGATGAACGGTTAATTGAAGCGGCAAACATTTTTGAAGGAAAACCATTTGGAGTAGGTGATGGAGTTTTGCGTCACCCAGCTGCGTGGAAACATCTTTGGAATCCATGGAAGCCGTCATGGGGCGAACCATACGATGAACAAATAAATCGCATGCTTGCAGCAATTTTTGCAGCTCGCGATGCCGCCAATGGCAAGGATGCAATTTGTGTCTCGCATCAGTTGCCGATTTGGATTCTGAGAAGTGCAATTGAAAATCGCCGCTTGCTTCATGATCCTCGCAAGCGCGAATGTACCTTGGCATCTGTGACAAGCGTTCACTTTGATGATGAAGGAATGATTTCAGGCCTTACATATTCAGAGCCTGCTCGTCACTTGCTACCAGAGAAGAAGTAATGAAAAAGTTCGCCGCATTTGTTGTTCTTGCATTTGCTTTAACTGCATGTGGCGGCGGTGGAAGCTCTAGCGCTGAAGAGAGTTTTGTCTCTGGCGACGGATCAACAACTTACATAAAGAGCATTGATCGAAAGATTGCACCAGCAATTACCGGCATGACTTTGTCGGGTGAAAACTACACGTATGCAAAAGACCGCGTTGCCGTTGTAAACGTTTGGGCATCCTGGTGTTCTCCATGCAGAGCTGAAGCACCAACATTGGTTGCGTTGGCTAACAAGTACACCGATGTCGCATTCATAGGAATCTTGACTCGAGATAATCCCGCCAACGCAGAAGCTTTCGAACGTCGATTCAAGATTCCATATCCAACGGTTATTGATGACTCAATTCTTATTGGTTTTAAAGGCTCGCTGCCCGCAAACGCCATTCCTACAACGGTAATTCTCGATAAAAAAGGACGTGTGGCTGCGCGAATTTCAGGGGCAGTGACTGTGGCTTCATTAACCGAACTCATTGAAAAGGTTTCCGCAGAATGAGAGATTTCTTCGTAGACCAGATTTTTTCAGGGTTTGTTATTACCGCTTTTCCTTTCGCATTTATAGCCGGCGTAATTTCATTCCTGTCACCATGTGTACTGCCACTTGTTCCTGGATACCTTTCTTTTGCAGCAGGTTTTTCAGTTAGTCGCGGAAAAGTTTTGTTGGGATCGCTTTTATTTGTTTTGGGCTTTAGCTTGGTCTTTATTTCCTATGGCGCACTATTTGGAGGATTAGGAAACCAGCTTTCAGCAAATGAAGAGCTCATCTCTCGGATCCTAGGAATTCTTACAATCTTCTTAGGCTTTGTTTTCTACGGACGTTTCCCTTTTTCTCCAACTATTCGTCCAAAGATGCGCACGACCGGTGGTTTGCTAGGCGCACCAATGCTCGGCGTTTTATTTGGAATTGGTTGGACACCATGTATCGGGCCGGCACTTGCTGCGGTACAAACCTTAGCTTTTCAAGAGTCCAGCGCGGTACGCGGTGCAATTCTTTCATTTGGATACTGCCTTGGTCTTGGCTTGCCATTCATCCTGTCTGGTTTATCGATGGACAAGTCAGCCAAACTGCGATCCTTGATTTATCGTCGCGGTGATGTAATTTCAAAGATCGGTGGGTTATTCCTAATCGCGATTGGTCTTTTGCAAGTTCTAGGTTTCTGGAGTCAGCTAATGAACTCGCTTCGAACACTTATCTCTGACTTTATTCCGGTGATCTAATGAGCGACCAGACACAATTACCAGAACTCGATAGCGTGGGTTTGCTGCGTTATGCGTGGAGACAACTAACCAGCATGCGAACAGCGTTGATTCTCTTGCTTTTGGTGGGAATCGCCGCGATTCCAGGATCTTTAGTTCCACAAAGAACTCAAAATCCTCTGCAGGTAACTCAATATTTTAAGGATTCTCCTGATTTAGCACAGTGGATGGATCGTTTTTACCTCTTCGATGTCTATGGCTCGCCATGGTTTAGCGCGATTTACATTCTTCTGTTTATCTCTCTAATTGGTTGCGTACTTCCTCGCACCTTTGAACACTTTAAAGCTGCACGAGCTTTGCCGCCTGCAACCCCCAAGAATCTTTCACGTTTAGAGCACCACCAAGCATGGAGCGCTCAAGGCAATGAACTTGAATTAGCACGTGCCTGGTTTAGGTCAAAGAGGTTTCGTGTTCTTGAAGTAAACGGAACGATTTCAGCTGAAAAAGGTTTTATGCGTGAAACTGGAAATCTTTTCTTTCACTTAGCGCTCATTTTAATTTTGTTGGGTATCAGCTTTAGCTCATTGTTTGGAATGCGCGGAGAAGCGATCGTCAATGTTGGAGAGCGATTTGTTAATACTCCAACAAGTTATGACACTTTGACCTACGGAAAGCTTTACCGTGATTCAAATGTTCCAGCATTCATGTTAACGGCAGATAAGTTTGTGGCTCAGTACAACGTGGAAACAAGTGCACCCGAGGATTACACACTCAATGTTTCTCTTCTTCGTGAAGGATCAAAGACAATTGAAAAGAAGGTAATCAAAGTCAATAAACCTATGACAATTGGAACTACTCGTGTTTACTTGCAAGCAAATGGGTATGCACCGGTCGTAACAGTTAGAGATTCAAAGGGCGATGTAGCTTTTCAAGGTCCGGTGACTTTCTTGCCACAAGATGCCAACCTACGATCAATCGGTGCAATTAAAGTTCCAGATGCAGATCCACAAATTGGATTCTTAGGTTCTTTCCTTCCTACATATGTACGCGATGGTGCTAATGGCGGAGCAAGCGCTTTTCCTAAGGCATTAAATCCTCGCTTGCTTCTTTCTGTGTGGAGCGGTGATTTAGGTTTGGACTCAGGAATTCCTCAATCTGTTTATCGCATTGATACAACAGAGATGAAGCAGATTGGTTTGAAGGGCTTAAAGCCTGGAGAAAGTTATGTTTATGAGGGTGGCTCAATCACCTTTGAAGGTTATGTGCAGTGGGTAAACCTCAACTTTGTCGCAGATCCCGGAAAGCACCTAGCTTTGCTGGGAGGTATTGTTGCGATCCTCGGGTTGCTAGCTTCATTGTTTACGCGCAGACGACGTATTTGGATTCGCGTAGGTGATGATGTTGAAGTTGCTGGGTTAGCAAAGAATGCAGCACCTGGTTTAGAGATTGAAATGCAGGGATTTGTAAAGATGTTAAAGGGAGAGAAATAGATGTCACGTTCATGGGCTTATGCATCAAACTACTTGGTGTACTCGGCGATGGCGGTCTATGCAATCTCCTTCATCGCCCATGCGATCGAGACAGCTTGGGCCGTAAAGGTTCCAACTGACAAGAACACAACCTTGGATTACAAGAACACTGAAAAAGTTGCACGCATCGCGACCGCGATGATGATTTTAGGTTTCTTCTTATTATTTGCAGGAGTAATTGCTCGTGGAGTTTCGGCTGGAAGAGTTCCTTGGGGCAATATGTACGAGTTCTCAATTACGGGTGCTTTGGCATTTTCTGGTGCTTACTTATTAGCTCTTCGCAAATACGATCTTCGTTGGCTGGGTCTTCTGGTTTCAGTTTCAGTCTTACTAACAATTGGAACCGCGATTACAGTCTTGTATGTTCCTAGCGCTCCTTTAGTTCCGGCACTTAAATCAGAGTGGCTGGTAATTCACGTATCTGCAGCGATTATTTCTGGCGGAGTCTTCCTGCTTTCAAATGTAATTGCTGCCGCTTACTTGTACCTAGATCGAGTTGAGGAAAAAGGTGAGCGTCCTCAGTGGGCAAAGCGACTTCCAGATTTAGAAACTCTGGATCAGTTGTCTTATCGACTAGTTGCATTTGTATTTCCGCTATGGACCTTCTCAGTTATCGCAGGAGCGATTTGGGCAGAAAGTGCTTGGGGTCGCTACTGGGGTTGGGATCCAAAAGAGACGTGGGCATTTATTACTTGGGTTGCCTATGCCGCATACCTGCACGCGCGCGTGACTATTGGCTGGCGTGGTCGACGAGCAGCGTGGCTGTGCCTCTTTGCAGGCTCAACCTTCTTGTTTAACTACATTTACGTAAATATTTGGGGAACTGGAAAGCACACCTACTCAGGTCTTTAAAGTTTGTTCAGAAAATCCGGATCATCATCTGGCGGAAGAATTCGACGCTTAGGAGCTTTACGTCCCTTTGGCTTATTGCGACCAGCGATTAAGTAAGCGATTGGACCGATAGCTGCTGCTTGTGGTCCCAAAATAATTATCAGTAAGAGCCATCCCCACTTTGGAAGATTCTTAATCTGTGATTCATCGGTACGTGCACAATCGATTAACGCATAGATTGTTAAACCAAAGACCAGGATAACTGGGATCACTCTTGACATGGATTTAGTGTAGCCCTAACCCAATTGCAAGCAAGATAGAGAAGAACATTTGAAGCTTTGCAGTTCTTCCCAGAACTGGAATTAAATCCTTACCTGAAATCCCGCTTAAAACTTGCCTTGAAATTGAAAGGCTCATTGGTAGAACCGCCAAGGTAAGTAAGGTTGTGGGAATCAAAGTCGCGACTGCAGCCAGGTGTGCAAGCATCAACAGCGTCACATACATTCTGCGGGCGTTTTGATCACCGATACGCACAGCGAGAGTTCGTTTGCCGACGAGCTCATCCTTTGGTCGGTCACGTAGGTTATTAACCGCCAAGATTGCGCAAGAAAGCGCTCCCATTGGAATTGAAACGATAAAACTTAAAAGAGTTAACTGTTCGGTTTGGGCGTAGTAAGTTCCCATCGTTGCAATAACGCCAAAGAAGAGAAAAACAGATAACTCGCCAAGCCCCTTGTAACCGTAAGGGTTCTTGCCTCCGGTGTATCCCCACGCAGCTGCGATAGAAATGATTCCAATGAGAATCAAAAACGGGGAAGTTAAGAAAGCAAGCCAAGCTCCCGCAACACTTGCCACTGCGAAGGAAACAAACGCGGCGGTCTTAACCGCTTTAGCTGAGGCCAAGCCACTTGCAACTAAACGAATCGGGCCGACACGATCGGCATCGGTTCCCTTAACTCCATCGCTGTAATCATTAGCGAAGTTCACGCCTATTTGAAGCCAAACCGCGACCTTGAGAGCCAAAGCGGCACGGAACCAATCGAAATCCGCTCCTACCATTGCAGTAGCTACGACCACTGGTGCGATTGCTGCGGGCAAAGTGCGAGGACGTGCGCCGAGTATCCACTTATTCATTTGATATCGCCTGCGCCAATCTCTTTCGGTCAACTTTTCCAATACCTAGCAATGGTAGCGATTCCACCATATGAATACCTTTTGGTTTTGCAAAGGAACCAATTTTGCTTTCAAGAATTGAAACTAACTGGGATTTATCTACTTCTCCGACCACCGCAATATGTAGTGTTTGCCCCCACTGTGGATCTTCAACCGAGAAAGCTGCTACCTGAAGCGCAGGAAAATGTTCGATTAAAGTACTTTCAACATTATTGAGCGAAAGATTTTCGCCACCAGTGATGATCACATCATCTGATCTACCCATTACTACAAGTTTGTCATCAATGAATTCACCTAAATCATTTGTTGCAAACCAACCATCCTGCAAATCAAGATTTAGGGCTAGCGTGTTTCCACGAATGAAGATTGATCCCCCTCGTACATCAACTTCGACGCCACTGAGAATTTCACCGTTGTAAACACAGCCACCAGAAGTTTCACTCATTCCATAGGTCGTTACAACATTGATTCCAGCGGCGATAGCCTGATTGCGAATTCCTGTTGCAAGAGCTGCTCCACCTACAAGAACTTTTTGTGCAGATTGCAAATGCTTAAGTAGGTGTTCATCACCATTAAGAGCACGGAACAACTGTGTTGGAACAATTGCAGTGAAATTAACTCGAGGATATTCGCCATCATGGTTACGAAGATCTGCGGGAATCGTGCCTAATTCAAATGCGCGAATAAAAACATTGACTGCAGCAACGTGGGTTAAAGGTAATAACAGAGACCAAGTGTCTCCGGGCTTTGCACCAATGAATGTATTTGATGCACGCGCAGAGGAAACTAGCGCATGTGCGGAAAGGAAGATCTCTTTAGGTGTACCGGTTGTTCCAGATGTGCCGATTACGACGGCAGCCTGTGAAGGGGCAAACTCCGAATTAACCTCGCCAAAACCCAGGGTCGGGCCATTACCCGCGAGAGCTGCTGTGATGTCCCTCGCTAATTGAGGAATTTCGCATGCAGGGCTGACCCGCAGAATTTTTCGTTGTGACGAGTTATCCATTGCCGTCGTAGGCTATCGCTAGCAACGACGATGGAGGAAATGTGAGCAAGCCGATCAAGCGCGAATTTGGTAGCCGAGAGATTCCACAATGGGTGACCGCACCTGGTGGAGAAGATTTCGTAGATATCAAATATCAAATGGGTGATGGGATCGCCAAGATCACCATTAACCGACCACAGGTTCGCAACGCTTTCCGTCCACAAACAATTATTGAGTTAATCGAAGCCTTCAACTTGGCACGTGACAATGAAGAGGTCGGCGTCATTATCTTTACCGGTGAAGGCACTGAAGCCTTTTGTTCAGGTGGTGACATCAGTGTTCGCGGTGATGATGGCTACTTGGGCGAAGACAAGTTGGCGAAAAAGGGAATCGGACGTCTAAATGTTCTAGATCTCCAGGTACAGATTCGTCGCACACCAAAGCCAATCGTTGCAATGGTTGCAGGGTGGGCTATTGGTGGAGGACATGTTCTTCATGTTGTTTGCGATTTAACAATCGCAGCAGACAATGCAAAGTTTGGTCAGACAGGTCCGATGGTTGGATCTTTTGACGGAGGATATGGCGCAGGTTTGTTGGCTGCGCATGTTGGACAAAAGAAAGCACGTGAAATTTGGTTCATGACGCGCGAATACAACGCACAAGAAGCTTTAGATATGGGATTGGTAAACACTGTTGTACCAATTGCAGAGCTAGAAGCTGAAACCGTGTCATGGTGTCGTGAAATGCTTCGCAACTCTCCAATGGCTTTGCGTTTGCTTAAGGCAAGCCTTAATGCAGCAACTGATGGATTAGCTGGTGTGCAGCAATTGGCAGGCGATGCAACGCTTCTGTTTTACATGACAGAAGAAGGTCAAGAAGGTCGCGATGCGTACCAGCAGAAGCGCAAGCCTGACTTCGGAAAATTTCCTAAGCGCCCATAATTTATGGATCAACTACTTCTCGAAACCTTGCGCGTAATTGCGCTGCCAACGAAAACTAATTTTCGAGGAATAACGGTTCGCGAAGTCGCCTTGTTTAAAGGCGAATATGGTTGGGCAGAGTTCTCGCCATTTCTTGAATACGACGATGCAGAAGCTGCACATTGGCTAGCTAGTGCCATTGAGGCTGCAACTACGCCCAGACCGCATTTATTTCGCACAGCGGTTGCGGTCAATGGAACGATCCCTGCGCTCAATGATGCCAATCAAATAAAGGCGATCGTTGAATCATTTCCTAGAGTTAAAAGCTTCAAGGTTAAAGTCGGAAACAATCTTGCTGAAGACTTGGCTCGCATAAATGAGATTCGTCAATTGCGACCAGATACCAAAATCAGAATTGACGTCAATGGTCTTTGGAATGTTGATCAAGCAGAACAGTTCTTGAACACTATTGGAGGTATCGAATACGTCGAACAACCTTGCGCAACAATTGAAGAGTTACGTGAATTAAAAAAGAGAACATCCGTAAAGATTGTTGGCGATGAAATTCTGCGCAAGGCTGGTAACCCATTTGATATTGATTTGACCGGTGCGGTTGATTACTTGATGTTGAAGGTTCAACCTTTGGGTGGAATCAAGAGAGCACATGCGATTGCCGAGCATCACAAGCTTCCAGTTGTTGTTTCCAGTGCTTTAGAAAGCGCGATTGGAATCAAGTACGGTTTGGAACTTGCCGCCTCTTTTAATGAAATGAACTTTGATTGTGGTTTGGGAACAGGATCGCTTTTGGCTAAAGATGTCGCGCAACTGGAAATTGTTGACGGAAAGATAGAAATTACCGAGTTCGAGCCACAGTTAGATGGTTTAGATGTGGCACCAGATAGGTATGAATGGTGGAAGAATCGGATTATGAGAACCGCGGAGCTGCTGAAGTGAATAACTCAACCTCACTCGCCCGCGTAATCGTGCGCCAGGTAATTGAATCTGGAATCACCGATGTGGTTATCTCACCTGGATCACGTAACGCACCTTTGTCATTAGCATTTTTTGCAGCCGCAGAACGTGGTTTGATAACTATTCATGTGCGCATCGATGAACGCACCGCAGCATTTTTTGCTTTAGGAATAATCAAAGCAACAGGTCGACCAGTGCCAGTTGTGTGTACAAGTGGAACCGCGGTTGCCAACTATCACCCTGCTGTTTTAGAAGCCCATCACACAAATGCCCCACTATTAGTTTTAACCGCAGATCGCCCAGCTATGTTGCGTAAGACGGGGGCGAACCAAACAACTGAGCAAGCTCGAATCTTTGGAAAAGCGGTTCGCTACTTTGCAGATATTGATGGCCCGGTTTTCCCTATGGAGCTGCCGCTAGATAGCTTGCGCAAGGGACCTGTGCATCTCAACCTTCAATTTGATGAGCCCTTACTGCCTGATGATTCAAGTGATTGGGTTTCTGAAATCGTGGTTGCGCCAAAGAACTTTGTTGATCGATCAAAGCCCGGGACTCTGCGCTTAGTAGGTGCACGCGGCGTCGTTGTTATTGGTCACGATCGCGCTGGTCTATCTGTTGAGGAAATCACCAAGTTCACCAAGGTTCTCGGCTGGCCCGTAATTGCTGAAGATCCATTGTCATTTCCAGATGCGATCGCGCATGCCTCTATCTTCTTAACATCTCAAGAGATTCGAAGCACTTTGATTCCGCAATCTGTATTGGTCATTGGCAGAACAACACTTTCGCGTTCAATTAACGCCTTTATAAAGTCCAGCCCAATTCAATACGTTGTAGATCCACGTACAGCAACTGTTGATACCGATCGTCAAGCGGACCGAGTTTTCACATCCCTGCCTGATTTGCAAGGAGTCATTCAATCCGATGACTGGATCGCAACTTGGAACAAAGTTGCTGAGCGAACCAAGAAGCTTGTTGCATCATTAGATGGTTGGAATGAAGCAACAATCGCACGAACAATTGCTGCAGCAATTCCTAATGACACCGCCTTATTTGTTTCATCATCTCGTCCTATCCGCGACCTTGAAGGTTTTGCTGTGCCTCGTGGCGGGGTAGATACATATGCCAATAGAGGATTAGCCGGTATTGATGGAAACATTTCAACAGCTCTTGGAATCGCTTACGCACATAAAACAACCATCGCTGTACTAGGCGATCTTTCATTCTTGTATGACTTGACCGGTTTGATTAATAAGGAAGCGATCAACTGTCGATTTATTGTGATCAACAATGATGGCGGAGGAATCTTCTCCACCTTGCCTCAACGTGGATCTGTTGGCTTTGAAACTGTATTTGGAACACCACATGGACTTAATCCTGCAATGATTGCAGAGTCAATGGGAATTGCAGCGAAGCAAATTTCAAACCTTAAGGATTTAGAGGCAGAGATCAAAGCGCCGATATCTGGAATCAGTGTTGTTGTCTGTGATGTTCCAGATCGTGAAAGTAATGCAGATAACCTCAAAGCTATTTATGAGGCTTTGAACTCTATTTAAGTGCGCTGCGCATCGGAGTGAACTTTGCATAAGTCTCGGCAAGTTCAATCTCTGGATCTGAACCATCAACAATTCCACATCCTGCAAAGATTCGAATTGAATCACCATTGATTTGCCCACAACGCAAAGCGATTCCGAGTTCGCCATCTCCTGCAGCATCGATCCATCCAACCGGCCCTGCATAGCGACCGCGTGACATACCTTCGATTTCAGCGATTAATTGCGCTGCTTGGGGACGAGGAGTTCCACATACCGCAGCGGATGGATGAAGTTGTTCCAAAATAGTAAATGCATCTACATGCGAAAGGGTTTCGACTAAAGCACCGGTTACATCAGTAGCAAGGTGCATAACGTTGGCAAGGTGCAAAACAAATGGAGAATCAGGCACATTTGTTGACGAACAGAAGGGCTCAATCGCATCGGCAACAGATCGCACCGCATATTCATGCTCTGCTAGATCTTTAGATGAGCGCGCAAGTGAACCTGCCAGAGCTAGATCTTTTGCATCATCTCCGGTCTTGCTAATTGTTCCTGCTAGAACACGTGATGTAACCATTCCACGTGAAAGACGCAGCAATAGCTCTGGAGTTGCTCCAACTAAACCTGAAATTGCAAACTTCCAGGTGGTTGGATATTCAACAGATAGTTTGTTCAAAATTGCACGAGGATCAATTGCTTTGTTTGAAGAAACAGTAATGTCACGTGCAAGAACAACTTTGTCTAAGTCGCCACGTTGAATTCGAGAAACCGCGGTAGCAACTCTTTCCTTCCACAATTGATCAGCCTGTGGTTCTTCATTCCATTTCATTTCACCATTTGAAAAGTGATCTGGTGCTGTTTTCAAATCAGGCTGTGAATCAGAGCCAATCCACGTCATCCATGATTTGCCGCTCTTTGTTCCAACAACAACTTGTGGAATTACAAGAACCGAAACATCTTCTGGAGAAAATGAAAATGATGCAAACAAAACCGGTCCTGTGCCGCTTCCGTGCACCGTGTTATTTACTGCAAACTTTTCTAACTGCTTTTGCCACCAGTGACGTGCATCAGCAAAGCGATGTGGACCGCTAACAGTTGTCGTCGCGTATGTGCCCCAACCAACTAAACCTTCGCCACTGCGAACCCATGCAAGGGGTTGTGAATCTGGAAGAAGTTCCAGCAACGGCAAATGCTCGCCAAGGCGAGTTGTCGTGACCGGGAGTAGTTGGACCATGGGGGAAGAGCTCCTCTAAATCATGCCTGTGGTGATGTGGCGTTGAGTTGTGGATGAGCCTACTTCAAGGGAGAATAAGCGCATGTCCCGCGCTAACCTCAACAAAGATCCCGATGAAGTCGCGGCTATGTTTGATGGGGTCGCCAAGCGGTATGACCTGGTTAATGACCTTTTGAGCTTGGGCCGAACCAAGGCTTGGCGCAAGGCAGCGACAAAGATCATCGCCCCAGCACCCGGAATGGTGATCCTGGATTTAGCTGCCGGTCCTGGCTCCTCATCTGAGCCCCTATTTAAGGCCGGGGCTACCGTCTTTGCTACAGATTTCAGCGAGGGAATGCTGGCTCAGGGTCGAAAAGCCCGTCCATACCTCAACTTTTCCAAGGCTGATGCCCTCAACCTGCCCTTTGAGGCCGATACCTTTGATGTCGTCACCATCTCGTATGGGCTCCGAAACACGGTGGATTTCGATAAGGCGCTGGCTGAGGCCCGACGGGTCACCAAGCCAGGGGGTCGAATGGTGGTTGTTGAGTTCAGCCATCCAACATGGCGTCCGTTTCGCACCATTTATACCGAATATCTCATGAAGCTGCTGCCCGTGATCGCTAAGCGAACCTCCTCCAACCCAGATGCCTATATCTATCTGGCGGAGTCGATCCGAGCATGGCCAGATCAGGCGGCGTTAGCGGCTCGAATGGAGAAGGCGGGATGGACAGGGGTCACCTGGAAGAACCTGACCTTTGGTGTTGTTGCAGTTCACAGCGGGATTAAGGGCTAGCGGTCACGGGCAGAGGCCTTTCGACCTTAGGATTTCGACCGTGATATCCACATCCAATCCATACATTCCAATCTTGGTGATAGGCGCGATCGGCTTCGGCTTCGCTGCTTTCTCTGTTGTTGCAGGTGCGCTCGCAGGTCCAAAGCGTTACAACCGCGCCAAGTTAGATGCATACGAGTGCGGAATCGAACCTTCACCACAAGCTGCCGAAGGTGGACGCTTTCCAATTAAGTATTTCTTAACTGCGATGCTTTTCATCATCTTTGATATTGAAATCGTCTTTTTGTATCCATGGGCGGTTGCTTTTGACTCTCTTGGTTTGTTTGGTTTGGTTGAAATGGCAATCTTCATTGGAACAGTTTTTGTTGCATATGCATATGTATGGCGCCGCGGCGGATTGGAATGGGACTAAACAATGGGTCTTGAAGAAAAAATTCCGAGTGGTTTTCTCTTAACCACAGTTGAAAAACTTGCGGGGTATATGCGCAAGAACTCTTTGTGGCCTGCAACTTTTGGTCTTGCATGCTGTGCAATTGAAATGATGGCTGTTGGTTCTGCTGCCAAATATGACATTGCACGTTTTGGAAGTGAAGTTTTCCGCGCATCCCCACGCCAAGCAGATCTCATGATCGTTGCCGGTCGCGTTTCAAACAAGCTCTCGGCCATCTCGAATTACTCTGGTTCGGTCTTTAATATACGTAGTGAGTTT
>CAYNYE010000003.1:12994-25029 GCA_964401345.1 uncultured Candidatus Planktophila sp. | reverse complement strand
CATCGCTTCGCATGTTGGTAGTTCCAGGATCTGCGCGAGTACGTCTTGAAGCAGAAGCCGAAGGTTTAGATAAGGTCTTTCTTGATGCCGGAGCAGAATGGCGTAATGCAGGATGTTCTATGTGCCTTGGCATGAACCCAGATCAACTTGCAGTTGGTGAGCGCTCAGCATCAACATCAAACCGAAACTTTGAAGGACGTCAAGGCAAGGGTGGAAGAACCCACTTGGTAAGTCCACTCGTCGCAGCTGCAACCGCTCTGCGTGGAACTCTGTCATCACCAGCGGATCTGTAAGGAGCACTTGATCATGGATAAATTCATTACACATGTTGGAACAGGTGTTCCACTTCGTCGCAGCAATGTCGATACAGATCAGATCATCCCTGCTGTCTATCTAAAGCGAGTCACACGCAGTGGCTTTGAAGATGGATTGTTTGCCGCCTGGCGTAACGACCCTGAGTTTGTTTTGAATCAACCTCAGTTCAAGGATGCGACAGTGCTAGTAGCAGGCGCTGATTTCGGTACAGGTTCATCTCGCGAACACGCGGTTTGGGCCCTACAAAATTACGGCTTTAAGGTTGTTATCTCTAGTCGCTTTGCAGATATTTTCCGGGGCAACTCGCTTAAGGGCGGATTACTGACGATTATTCTGGATCAGAGCGAGGTTGAATCTATGTGGGAAACCATCGAGACCGACCCTGCTACTCAAATTACCGTTGATCTAGAAAACCGCACCGTTTCATACGCAGGGAAGAGCCTGCCATTTGCCATCGATGATTACACCCGTTGGCGATTAATGGAAGGTCTCGATGACATCGGACTGACCTTAAAACAGACTGATTTCATTGATTCTTTTGAGAAAAAGCGTCCTGCCTACAAACCTGCAACCCTTCCAATTCGTTCATAAGCCGCTTAAAACAAGCGTAAAACAGCGGTTTTGACGCGGATTAATCACCAATCTGCTCAACTCTCAATCTGTGATTTAGGGTTTTCTACGCATAAAAATCGTTGTTTTGTTGCTTTTTCGATGTAATAAAAAATTGCGACACGCGCGATTCAATAGCGTATTCAACTGTTATTTGCGCGTAAGTTTATGAACACGTTAAGCAGTTGCTTAACATTTACGCGTAAATAAGGGGAATTCAATGAATAAGGCCCAATTCATTGCTGCGTTAGCACCACACTTCAACGACAGCAAGAAGGAAGCAGCTCACGCTGTAGATATCGTTTTTGACACAATCGTTCGCAACCTTTCAAAGGGCGAAGATGTAATGATCAACGATTTCGGTAAGTTCAAGAAGGTTGATCGCAAGGCACGTATGGGACGTAACCCATTCACCGGCGAGACAATCAAGATCAAGGCTTCAAAGAAGGCTCGCTTCCTACCTGCAAAGGCACTCAAGGAAGTTATCTCAGGAGATCGCAAGCTAGGTCCTGCTCCAAAGCCAGAACCAAAGCCAGTTGCAAAGCCAGCAGCTAAGAAGGCAGCGCCAAAGAAGGCTGCTAAGAAGGTTGCAAAGAAGGCAGCTCCAAAGAAGGCGGCTAAGAAGTCACCTGCGAAGAAGAAGCCAGCAGCAAAGAAGGTTGTAAAGAAGGCTAAGAAGAAGTAATTCTTTTTAACTTATAAAACGGGGTCAGCTCACGCTGACCCCGTTTTTGCATCTCCAGGACTAGTATTAATTCCATGACGGAGTACAAGGTTTCTTACGCTCCTCCCACTGGAAAACCGTTGGGAACCAATCTAACTTTTAAGATCTGCACAAAGATCGCCATTCCAGTTTTGAATCTAGTTGGAAAGAAACAATGGCGTGGGGGAGAAAACATTCCCAAATCCGGGAAAGTAATAATCGCCAGTAACCACATCTCATACTTAGATGTTTTGTTCTTTGCTCATTTCCTGTTTCGCAACGGCAGAGCTCCACGTTTTATTGGAAAAGAAGGCGTCTTCAAGGTTCCCGTAATCGGCAAGATTCTTTTGGCTGCGGGACAAATACCTGTGATGCGCGAGAGCAAGGATGCAGCCAAAGCTTTACACCATGCAATAAAGCTTTTAGAGGCGGGACATTGTTTAGGCGTTTACCCAGAAGGTACTTTGACTCGCGATCCAAACGGCTGGCCAATGGTTGCCAAAACGGGATTGGCGCGTTTAGCGATCATTACTCAGACCCCTGTTGTTCCCGTTGCACAATGGGGTTCACAGATTGTTATGCCAACCTATGAAAAGAAGATCAAGGTGTTTCCACGCACGCCAATTAAAGTGCTGGCCGGTAAACCATTAGATCTTTCGCCTTGGTACGGAAAAGAGAACGATGCTGATGCTCTGCGTGAAGCTACAGCATTTGTGATGCGCGAGTTGACGACTCTTCTCGAAGAGCTACGTGGCGAAAAGCGTCCCATAGAAATCTTTGATCCACATAACTCTGACTTGCCCCGCACTGGAAATTTTAAGAAGGCAAAAAAGAAGTGAGCAAAGTAGTTGTACTTGGCGCAGGCCAGTGGGGAACAACTATGGCTCAAGTTTTGTGTGATGCCGGAAACCATGTTTTGATGTGGGGACGCAGCCAAGAACTTGTCAATGAGATCAATGAGAAGCACACTAACTCTAAGTACCTAGATGACAGTGTTTTACCTGTAGGACTAAAGGCGACCACTGATTTGCGTGAGGCTTTTGAGTATTCAAATATTTACGTTCTGGCAGTTCCTGCACAGACACTTCGTGAGAATTTAAATGCCTGGAAATCACTGGTTCAGCCAAACGCCTTGTTTGTCAGCACATTAAAGGGTATTGAAGTGAGCACGATGTCTCGTATGACCGAAATTATCGCTGAAGTCATGGAGACGGACAATATTGCGATTATTACCGGTCCTAACCTTGCTAACGAACTTGTTCGTCGCGAACCAGCGGGAGCGGTAGCAGCTGCCAATACCCATGCAATTGCCGAAAAGGTTCAGCAGTTGTTTACGACACCGTATTACCGGGTCTATACCTCGGTCGATGTTTTAGGGTGCGAATTAGCCGGCGCAATTAAGAGTGTGATTGCTCTTGCGGTTGGAATTTCAATTGGAATGGGTTACGGCGAAAATACTCAGGCTATGTTAATTACCCGCGGCCTCAATGAAGTTGCTCGCTTGTGCGCAGCGCATAATGCTGATCCATTAAGTGCTGCCGGGCTTGCAGGAATGGGTGACTTAGTTGCTAGCTGTGGTTCTCCACTTTCGCGAAACCGAACCTTTGGCGAAGTCTTGGGAAAGAGTGGCTCGATGGATGTGGCCAGAACTCAAGTTGCCAAGACGGTTGAGGGTGTTGCATCTTCTAGCGCGGTACTTGAAATTGCCCATCGCGTAGGAATCGAAGTCCCAGTGATCGAAGCAGTGGCAGATGTTGTCTCAGGCTCATTAACACCAGTACAAGCTTTAGATCGATTGATGGAGATAACTACAAAAGCAGAAAACTTCATCCGATGAGCAGATTAACCGTTGCGGTTATTTGTGGTGGCCCAAGCAGCGAACATGAGGTCTCATGTGTATCTGGCGGGGGAGTTCTTAAAGGTTTAGATAAGAAGAGTTTTTCACCGATCTTGATCGGGATCACCAAGTCGGGCAAATGGGTGGTTCTTGATGACAATTACCCTTTAGCGATTGTCAATAAAGTTATGCCCACGATTGAAGATAATGGAACCACTGTGGCGCTTGCTCAAGGTGGGTTTCTCATCAACGGTGTTTTCACAAAGATTGATTGCGCTTTTTCAATTCTTCATGGCGAATTTGGGGAAGATGGAAAGATTCAACAACTGTTAGAAGATGCAGAAATTTCTTATGTAGGTAGTGGAGTTAAGGCATCTGCAGATGCGATGGATAAAGCTAAAGCTAAAGAGCTATTTTCAGCGGCTGGGTTAGCGGTAACACCAGGTGTAGTAGTTCACAAAGGGCAGGCTCACCCCGATGCCGAATCGCTTTCATATCCAGTATTTGTAAAGCCTTCGAGTGGTGGCTCAAGTCGTGGAACACACAAGGTCAAGTCAGCTGATGCACTTTCTGCTGCTATTAATGATGCTTTTTTATATGACGACAAAGTCTTGATAGAGACCGCAATCAATGGGCGTGAAATTGAGTGCGCAGTGCTCGAACGAGATGGCACCAGCTATGCATCAGTAGTTGGCGAAATTGTGGTCAATCCTCAATTTGAGTTTTATGATTTCGAAGCGAAGTATCTGGATAATGCGACAACGGTGAAGATCCCGGCAAATATTTCACAAGAGGATGCGCAGGCAATTCAGATTGCAGCGATGCAGGCCTTTGATGCTATTGGCTGTGCAGGACTTGCTCGCTGCGACTTCTTTTACACCGATAACAACGAAATCATCATCAATGAAATAAACACTCTGCCTGGATTTACCGGTACGAGTGTTTACCCCAAGCTATGGCAGGCGACGGGAGTCAGTTATACCGATTTGATTACAGCGCTCATTGATTCTGCAATCAATAAGGTGAATTAAGAAGTAAGCGGTGAATTAGCTCAGGTGTGTAACTGGGCAGGTCAAGGTGCGAGTAATTCCAGGAACTGCCTGAACCTTTGAAAGAACCAAGCGACCAAACTCTTCCATGCTTGATGCTTCAGCGCGCATGATTACATCGTAAGGACCAGTAACGCCTTCAGATAATGTGACGCCAGCGATCTTTGCAACAGCATCAGCAACTCCGGTTGCCTTACCAACTTCAGTTTGAATCAAGATGAAAGCCTGTACTGACATGAGAAGTCCCTTCTGGTCGATGGCTTAACGCTACCGTAGATGAGCCCCGACGAGGTAGTCGATTAGGCTAAGCGGTATGAACTTCGATGAGGCACAGGTAATTGCCGCCCTTGCCCGCATATTTGGAAGCACGCAACGTGGAGTCGAGATCGGCATTGGCGATGATGCGGCGGTTGTAAAGACTTCAGAGCGCACCGCGATTACAACTGATGTTGCCGTCGAAGGAACTCATTTCAAAACTGAATGGTCCAGCGCCTTTGATATTGGTCGAAAGATAACTGCTGCGAATCTGGCTGATGTCTATGCGATGGGCGGTTCTCCACGATTCTTGGTTGCGGCTGTAACACTTACCGGCGATGAAACGATGGAATGGATTGAAGAGCTCGCCGAAGGCATTGCGCATGAAGCAAGCAGTTGTGGAGCATATGTAGTTGGGGGAGATCTTGCAAAAGGCCCATGTAAATCAATTGCCATCACCGCAATCGGTCAGATTGATCTGGCAATTACACGCTCTGGTGCTCAAGCAGGAGATTCAATTTACATTTCTTCTCTACCAGGTTGGTCTGCGGCAGGGTTAGCTGTAATTGATAAAGATCTTGATTCAGATATCGCGCTACATGCAGTTTCAGAGTTTTCTGCACCAACCGTTGATTATTCAGCCGCGGTGCAGTTTGCAAATGGAAAAGCAACAGCTATGTGCGACATTAGCGATGCGCTTGTAATTCAGGCAGAGCAGTTGGCTTCATCTTCTGGAGTTGCATTACACATTGATCAAGATTCAATTACCAAGCACCCTGAGTTTGGAACGTTAAAAGAGTTAGCTGATTCGCAGGGGATAGATGTGTGGCAATGGATTCTGGCAGGAGGCGAGGACCACGTATTCCTGGCTACCGGAAAAGAGCTCGATGGGTTTCGTGTTGGCACAGTTGAATCCGGTGCAGGTGTCATTGGTGTAGAAATGAAAAAAGCGCCAGATACCTGGCGCCATTTTCAATAAACTTTAAATTAACGAGTTACTTTTCCAGCCTTTAGGCATGAAGTACAAACGTTTTGACGCTTTGCAGTTCCGCCTACAAGAGTGCGGACGCGCTGGATATTTGGATTCCAACGACGACGTGTCTTCACCTGTGAGTGAGAAACATTGTTTCCGAAGCTGGGCCCCTTGCCACAGATATCGCATGTTGATGCCACAGCGGTACTCCTTTGAAATTCGACTAGTTCCAATGGGAACAGGGCGTAAGGGTACCCCGTGAGCGTGGGTTGATGCCAATTGCCGCTGAGCCTGAGCGGGGCTAGGCGTGAGTTAGACAACATGAGGGGTAGCCCACCCGTTTTCCATTATGGCCAGATGTGAAGGCGCGGAAGATTGCCTTAGAGCCGGTAGAGCGGTTCGGAATCGGAGAACGAGTTCCATGAACTCACTAGATCTAGCACGGTGGCAGTTCGCCATCACAACCGTTTATCACTTTATTTTCGTACCAATCACCATCGGAATGGCCTTTGTAGTTGCAGGCCTTCAGACCGCATGGTTTCGCACCAATAAGGTCAAGTACCTTCGTGCGACAAAGTTTTTCGGCAAGTTGTTCTTAATCAACTTTGCGATCGGTGTTGTCACCGGAATCGTTCAAGAGTTCCAATTTGGAATGAACTGGTCTTCGTATAGCCGATTTGTGGGAGATGTGTTTGGTGCACCTCTTGCTATGGAAGGTTTGCTTGCCTTCTTCCTTGAGAGCACATTTCTTGGCCTGTGGATCTTTGGCTGGGATCGATTGCCGAAGAAAATTCACCTTGCAACAATTTGGCTGGCAGCAACCGGAACTTTGCTATCGGCATACTTTATTTTGGCGGCAAATGCTTGGATGCAACACCCAGTGGGTTATGTCATCAATGAAGCTAAGGGTCGTGCTGAGCTTGTAGACATTAAAGCGGTGCTTACTCAGAACACCGCACTCGCAACCTTTTTTCACACAATTCCTTCAGCGGCATTCACCGCTGGCGCATTTGTTGCTGGTATCTCTGCGTACCTGATCATTAAGCGCAAGGATTTAGAAATGGCTCGTGGCACCTTCAAACTTGGTGCAATTACCATGCTAATTAGCTTTGTACTTGTTTCAGTTTCTGGCGATCTCACAGCTCGCATCATGACAGAGCAGCAGCCAATGAAGATGGCAGCTGCCGAAGCGTTGTATGACACTCAAGCAAGCGCTCCATTTTCAGTATTTACAGTGGGAACACTCGATGGCTCCAAATCTGTCTTTCAAATTGGAATTCCATCTGTTCTCTCATTCATGTCAACAGGTGATTTCAATGGTGTTGTAGAGGGAGTCAATGACCTCGAAGCAAAGTACGACGAGAAGTACGGCCCAGGGGATTACACACCCAATGTGCCCCTTGCATACTGGTCATTCCGCCTCATGATTGGCTTTGGCGCGATCGCATCTCTATTTGTCTTTTTAGCGTTATGGCAGATGCGTCGTGGCGGAACTCCTAAGGGAAAGTGGTTTGGTCCTGCGATGTACTCCCTTCCATTTCTACCAATCCTTGCCAACTCATTTGGTTGGATCTTTACCGAAACCGCGCGTCAACCATGGGCGGTCTTTGGATTGATTAGAACTGCTGATGGAGTAAGCGCAGTTGTTTCTGCTGGGGCGGTTCTATTCACAATGATTACCTTCACCATCTTGTACGGACTCTTAGCCTTCATTGAGTTTGGTCTAATTCTGAAGGTCATTAAGAACGGTCCAGCAGAAGAGCTTGATTATGAGGATCCAAAGCTGGGCGGTTCTGAAGACAAACAACTAGTGATGGCTTACTAAGAAAGGAGTATGGAAATGACATTTCAAACAACATGGTTTTTACTCATTGCAGTTCTATGGGTTGGATACTTCGTCCTTGAAGGTTTCGACTTTGGCGTCGGCATGCTCCTTCGCTTTGTATCTCGTAACGAGGCTGATCGTCGCGCAGTTCTAACAACTTTAGGACCTGTGTGGGATGGCAACGAGGTGTGGTTACTAGTTGCAGGTGGTGCAACCTTTGCAGCATTCCCTGAGTGGTATGCAACTTTGTTTAGTGGTTTTTATCTGCCACTCTTTTTAATTCTTGTTTCATTAATTGTCCGTGGTGTGGCATTTGAATACCGTAGCAAGTATGGAAAAGCTCAATGGAGACAGCGTTGGGATATTGCAATTCTAGTAAGTAGCACTATTCCTGCTTTGCTATGGGGAGTTGCTTTTGCAAATATCGTTCGCGGTGTACCTATCGAGAGAGCTGACAGCGGTTCGCTTGAGTATGTTGGAGGTTTCTTCAATCTTCTCAACCCTTACGCCCTACTAGGTGGAGTTGTCACACTCTCCGTATTCCTTACACACGGAGCTGTATTTCTCTCCTTGAAGACAACAGGAACTATCCGTGATCGAGCTCATGAGATCGCAAAACTTTCAGGCTTAGTGGCTGCGGTAGCAGCGGTTGGATTCCTCGTGTGGACGAATCTCATGCTTCCTGAAATTGATTCCGTGGTCCTTGGTCTATCTACCGCAGTTGCACTGTTGTGGGTGGCGGGAATCTTTGCCAATCTCAAGCGTCGCGAAGGTTGGGCATTCATCTTCTCCGCCGCAACGATTGCGACCTTTGTCTCAACCTTGTTCTTTGCCTTGTATCCACGTGTAATGCCAAGTTCACTTGGTGCACAGTTTGATCTCACGATCACTAATGCATCGAGCACTGATTACACGCTCAAGGTAATGACAGTTGTTGCATTAGTCATGACACCGTTGGTTTTGGTGTATCAGGGCTGGACGTACTGGGTATTCCGAAAGCGTGTCAGCGCATCGCAGATTCCAAATGCCGAACATGGTGTTTTGGACTCAGTAAGCCATACGCTACATAAGTGAAATCGACTCATCTGCGGCTACTTCTCCAACGGGGCGGTAGCCGCAGACTTTTCATTGCCTCAATTCTTTCAGCCTTTATCTGGGTCGGAATAATTGTTGTAAGTGCAATTGTTCTGGCTCGAGTAATTGTTGCAATAATTAATAGGGACTCATCTGCTTTTTCCTTGATCGCGATACTCGCTGCCATATGGAGCTTTCGGGCGTTATTTCAAGCAACCTTTGAAGGTTGGTGCTCACTTCAGGCGGTATCAATCAAGCAGGGGATTCGCTCAGAGGTAACATCTCATTTAGATACTTATTCCCATTTGCCACCATCTGTAATAACAACCCTTTTGGTTAAAGGTTTGAACTCATTGGATGTCTATCTGGGTCGATTTGTTCCACAACTATTTTTCGCATCAGTGGTTCCAATCGTGGTCATTGCAACCCTCTTTATTCTGGATCCTTTATCTTCTTTGATCGCTGTGTTGACGCTTCCTTTAATTCCTTTATTTGGCGCACTTATCGGCCGTTACACCGCTGACTCGGTATCCAAGAAATGGCGCACCCTGGGCTCATTGTCCTCATACTTCGAGGACTCGCTTCGTGGCTTTATAACCCTCAAGATATTTGGACGTCACACAACCCAGAGCGCGCGCATTGAAGAGATGGGCGACAAATACACCCGAGAAACTATGAAGGTGTTAACGGTTTCATTTTTGTCGGCGTTGGCTTTGGAATTAGCTGCGACTATTTCCGTCGCTCTGATCGCTGTAACAATTGGTATCCGCTTAGTAAATGATTCAATTGATTTCACAAGCGCATTGACGGTATTGATTCTTGCTCCCGAGGTATATTTTCCGGTTCGTAACGCAGCTTCGCTTTTTCACGCGTCAGCAGATGGAACTCACGCGCTAGAGCAACTTCAAGAGGTTCAGAAAAAGCGTCAAGAGGTAATTGAAGAGGTTGATTGTGATTTCTCTACAGTCAATCAAATTTCGTGGAAGCAGTGGGGTCTCACGATTCCAGGGCGTCCACTTTCTGTTCTGCATGAGCACACGGTTAAACGCGGGGATGTGCATTTTATTCTTGGAGAATCCGGTGCAGGTAAAAGTACCTTTGCATTAAATCTTCTAGGCATCACTCATGATGCAAAGCTAGAGATTGAGACCCCACAGGGAGTTCTATCTCTGCGGCCAGAACTGAGCACTTCATGGTTTAAGCATCTTGGTTGGGTGCCACAGTTTCCGCAACTTGCTCACGGATCGGTTCGTGATCAGTTCACCTTGATTTCAAGGGGCGTAAGCGATCTGGAGATTGAGAAAATACTTCTACGGTGCGCCTTAGATGTTCGCGATTTACCTCAAGGCCTTGACTCGATCGTAGGTGGGGCAGGAGAAGGAACTAATTCAGCATCTGGCGGACAAATCAGAAAAATTGCGGTTGCGAGGGCTTTGTTTTCTCAGCCGCAAGTTTTGATCGCCGATGAACCAACGGCAGATCTTGATTCAAAAAGTTCAGAGATCGTGATGAAGGCGCTTCGTGATTATGCGGCAACTGGAGTGATTGTTGTCTGCATAACCCATGATCTATCAATCGTTAGGTCAGATGATTCTCGACAAGGCTTCGAAACTGTGGTGCCATCATGATGGTGATTGCATATCTCTTAGGTGCTTTTGCATTTATAGGTGGAATTGGGCTCACCGTTTCAAGTGGCTGGCTCATCACAATGGCATCTAGTCATCCACCGATTTTGACTTTAGGTGTTGCGATCGTATTGGTGCGCTTTTTCGGAATCTTTAGGTCGGTAGCGCGGTACTTTGAAAGAATAATTAGCCATAGGGCGGTTTTTGATCGGTTAACCTCGCTAAGGGTAGCAATCTACTCAAACCTAGTTAAGAAAAGTATCTCTGTCTCATCAATTGTTAATTCTGGAAATGCAGTGAAGAGCTTGGTCGATGACGTTGAGCGAGCTCAGGAGTATCAACTTCGGATAAAACTCCCTGGAATCTCAGCGGCTTTCGCCTTACTTTTTGGAGTCCTCTTGGGGTGGTGGGTCAGGGTTGAGTCGCTCTTAATCACTGTGCCTGCATCTATTGCATTGCTTTTCATTCTTCCTGCTGCGATATCTCGCACAACCGTAAAAGCGGCAAAAGGAATTGAAGAGCAGGAAAATAGTTACATCAACGCCGTGGAAGCTGCCGCTCATGGTGTCATCGAAGCACGAATCTATGGATACTTAGAGCAAACATTTTCTCCTGTACAAAACAGAGAAATCACAATTTCCAATCAAGAGTTGGCGCTGATCAAGAGAAGCGCTAATTTTTCTGTGATTACCAATTTGATAGTCGCTGGCTCGATTGTCGGGAGCGCCTATGCGGCTTATGTGATTTCGGAAAGCTCAGAGATTGCAGCAGTTCAAATTGCCATGCTGATCTTTCTACCCCTAGTCATGTTTGAAGCGATCACTGCGTGGTATCCAAATCTCTTCGGCTCGGGAAAATTAATTGCTTCACAAGAGGCTGTGGATGAGCTGCTTGAAGTTAATGAAGAAGCAATTGCCAAGACAGATTTCCATCAAGAGGTTCAGATGATTGAATGTAAGGAGGTTCAGGTCTCTTGGGGCAGTGATTTCATGCTCCCAATCTCATGCCGAGCAAGAACCGGCGAAATTTTACTTATTCGAGGAAACTCCGGAGTTGGAAAATCAACCTTCGCTATGGGAGTACTCGGATTGTTGCCCTATAAAGGCTCGATCACCATCAACGGAGTCGAACTGTCGAGTATCTCTAATCTCAATCAGTTCGTAGTAGGCACGGTACAAAAATCTCATATTTTCAATACCTCGGTCAGAGAAAATTTGAAGATCGGAAATCCAGCGGCTAGCGATCAAGAGATTATGAATGTCCTGACAGCGCTCGATCTTCATACTTTGATTCGGGAAATGCCTGAAGGCCTAGATACGATCCTGGGAGATTTTGGCCGAAGCTTGTCGGGTGGCGAAGCCAAGAGATTAGCCATTGCAAGAGTCTTATTAGCCAACGCTCCCATTGTGATCCTTGATGAGCCAACGGAGCACCTCAATGAGCAGTTGTCCACGAAAGTTATAGATGCGGTAGCTAAATACTGCGAAAGCAAGATCGTCATAGTGATTACCCATTCAGCATGGGTAAATGCCAATAAAACGCTGATGGTGCAGCGATAACCTCTTTTTGACCCTCGACACGAGAGAATGCCCGTGTGGCCACATTAGAGAGCAAGGTTTCTGCGGTAGTTGGTGATCGCACCGCAAAAGTACTCTCTACGGTCTTTGGGATCTCCACTGTGGGTGATCTGATGCGTCATTACCCCCGCAGGTACATGGTGCGCGGAGAGCTGTCAGATATTTCAGAGTTACGTGAAGGTGATGAAACAAC
>CAYNYE010000003.1:10709-12894 GCA_964401345.1 uncultured Candidatus Planktophila sp. | reverse complement strand
GATGGATCTGATGTTGATTCCGCGGTCGAAGGATTTGCCGGAAAGTTTTTACCCGTTTACCCGGCTTCTTCGAAACTTCCTTCGTGGAAGGTATCTCAATGTGCTCAATTGGCTATTGGCGCACTGGATGAAGTTGAAGATTTCCTGCCTGAAGAGATCAGGAGTAAACATCAATATCCGAACTTGCACCAGGCGCTTGTTCAGCTGCATCAACCTGCAGATCTTGATCATGCAGAGATCTCACGTGAGCGACTTACTTATGATGAAGCGTTTTTACTTCAATCGCTGCTGGTGATGCGACGGATTCAACTTAAGAAGTTGAACTCAACATCTAGAAAACGGATCTCGGGCGGATTGTTAGATCAATTTGATAAAGCCTTACCTTTTGAATTAACCGCAGGTCAGCTTGCAGTGTGCAAAGAGATTGAAAGTGATCTCGCGCAACCTCATCCCATGCACCGTTTGCTTCAAGGAGAAGTAGGTTCCGGTAAAACGATTGTTGCCTTGCGTGCAATGTTGGCGGTTGTTGATAGCGGGGGACAGGCTGCTTTGCTAGCTCCAACTGAAGTCCTTGCGGCACAACACCTTCGAACTATTGAGCGTCAATTAGGAAAGCTTGCACAAGGTGGAATGTTGGGTGGTTCAGAGTCTGGAACGCAAGTAACACTGATTACTGGTTCTCAATCAGCACAAGCACGACGCGAAGCTCTTGCAAAGGCAGCAGATGGCACCGCAGGAATAGTTATTGGAACCCATGCTTTGCTCGGAGATACGGTTGCCTTTAAAGATCTTGGATTAATTGTTGTCGATGAGCAACATAGATTTGGTGTTGAGCAGCGGGATGCTTTAAAGGAGAAGGCGATTCTTCCTCCTCACTTACTTGTCATGACTGCAACTCCGATTCCGCGCACCGTTGCAATGACGGTATTTGGAGATTTAGATGTTTCAACCCTTCGCGAATTACCGTTGGGTCGTCAGCCGATAACAACGCACGTCATTCCGGTAAAGGAGAAACCGAATTATCTTGAGCGCGCTTGGGAACGAATTCGTGAAGAGGTATCGCAAGGACATCAGGCATACATAGTTGCACCGCGAATTTCGGCAGATCCAGATGCAGGAGCAGATGCGGACTTAGATTTCCTATTTGGTGAAGAGTCGGATGAAATTACATCGGTAGAAGAGCTCGCGCCGAAGCTGCATTCAGGAGCGCTACAAGGGTTAAAAATTGCTATTTTGCATGGACGGCTCTCATCTGAAGAAAAAGATGCGACCATGCAAGCCTTCTCCAAGGGCGAGATCGATGTTTTAGTCTCGACAACAGTGATCGAAGTTGGCGTAGATGTTCCCAATGCAACCATCATGGTAATAATGGATGCAGATAGATTTGGTGTTTCACAGTTGCATCAGCTCAGAGGCCGAGTTGGTCGAGGAACGTCACCTGGATTGTGTTTGCTTGTGACAACTTGCGACGATCAAACCCCTGCCCGTGAAAGGCTAACCGCCGTTGCAGGCACAGTTGATGGCTTTGAACTATCAAGGATTGACCTTGAACAACGGCGTGAAGGTGATGTGTTGGGAAGAAATCAATCTGGTACTCAATCGCATCTACGTCTATTGCGCGTCCTACGAGATGAAGCGTTGATTGAAATAGCGCGAGAAGATGCCGAACTATTGATTGCGAAAGATAATGAACTAAAGGGCTATCCTGCGCTTAGGAAAGAGCTTGCTCAGCTTCAGCGAGATCAAGCGGTCGATTACCTAGATAAGGGTTAGAACAGTGAGAATTATTGCAGGCGTTGCACGAGGTAGGACTTTGGGCTCAGTTGCGGGTGCAACTCGACCAACTTCTGATCGCGCACGTGAAGGACTTTTTTCATCACTGACATCTGAATTTGGAAGCTTTGAGGGTTTGCACATCCTTGATCTTTTCGGTGGGTCAGGCGCGATTGCATTGGAATCCCTTTCTCGCGGTGCAACTTTGGTTCATGTTGTAGAAAAAGATGATGAAGCACAGAGGACAATCGAAACAAATTATGAATTAGTGAAGAAATCACATCCTGCTGGAAAGTTACAACTTTTTGGAATGAGCGCAGAAAGATTTTTGAAGGATCTACCTAAAACAAAGTATCACCTTGTGTATATCGATCCACCATACGATTTCAGTAATCAAGCCGTTGAAGATGTT
>CAYNYE010000003.1:0-10609 GCA_964401345.1 uncultured Candidatus Planktophila sp. | reverse complement strand
TTAGTCAAAGAGTTAGCCCACTACAACGGAGATGTTTCTACGATGGTTCCACCATCGATTAATGAAGCGCTCAAGTTACGAATAGCAGGGAAGTAGACATGGAATCAGTAGAGAAGTTAACCGCAGCGATCACAATGGTCGAAGAGGCCAGAAGTGTTCCGCTGTCTGCAAGTTGTGTAGTACATCGCGCCGAGATGCTTGAAGTACTAGACGAGGCTCGCGAATCACTTCCAGCTGATTTTGAATCTGCCCAAAAGATCATTGAAGCTCGAGACGCGATTATTGAAGAAGCCCGCGTAAGCGCCGAGCAAATGATCGCTCTAGCTCGCGAAGAGGTAGCGCAAATGGTTGAGCAGACTTCGATTGTCCAAATCGCACGCGATGAGGCTCGCAAGATTCTTGATGATGCGCGCGAAACTGCTGAGATCGAAAAAGCCGAGGTCGAAGAATATATTGATGGTCGCCTTGCAACCCTTGAAGTAATTCTGAATAAGACTATGGATGCGGTTTCTCGTGGTCGCGATCGCTTGGCCGGGGCAAATGATAAGGATGTTTTGTCTCAGCTAGCTGATGAAAATTAAGCTCTAAAGGATTGTCATGAGCAAACAAGTAGATACCTTTCAGCTCAATACATTTGAGCTACCTCGTCGCGCAGGCGAGATGAAGGAGTACGAACTCGATATAGTCGTAAAAGAGAAGTTTGGCGTTGAACTAATTGCAGTTCCCGCTGGAGATTTCATCGAAGTAGATGCTCGTTTAGAGTCGGTGACCGAAGGTATTTTGCTAAGCGCAGATGTTTATGCGGTAGCTAAAGGCGAATGCATTCGCTGCCTAGATCCCGTCGAGATAGTTATTGATCGAAAAATCCAAGAGCTCTATAACTACGAACCTACCAATGAGCGTGGAAAACGTAAGAAGAAGCAAGAGGAAAGCCTTGAGGATTTAGATATTGAGGATGAGCTCATGATGGATGGCGAGATCATGGATCTTGAGACCCCCATTAGAGATGCGATAGTTCTTTCTCTGCCCATCAATCCAGTCTGTAGCGAGGATTGCCTTGGGCTATGCCCTGAATGCGGGGGAAAATGGGCCGATCTGCCTGAAGATCACGCCCACCAAGCGATCGATGCCCGCTGGGCGAGCCTCCAAGGGCTTACCCTCGAGGATCCCGATTTCAAGATTTAGCCCTTTTGAGGGATACTTTCCCTCTGCAGCCTTGGCTGCCGCCAAATGATTGAGAAGAGGTTAGAACAGTGCCAGTACCAAAGCGAAAGATGTCGCGTTCAAAGACGCGTTCACGACGTAGCCAGTGGAAAACTACTGCAGCAGCTCTTTCAACATGTGGCCAGTGCCAGCAACCTAAGTTGCAGCACACCGCTTGCCCAACTTGCGGTACATACAACCGTCGTCAGGTATTAGAGGTCTGATCTGAGCTCCATGCTCAGTGAGCAGCTGGGAGTAACTCTCGATCCAGCTTTGCTTGAGTTGGCTTTCACCCACCGTTCATTTGCATATGAATCGGGTAGTAAAGAAACTAATGAACGTCTCGAATTTCTCGGTGATTCAGTTCTTGGATTAATTGTTACTGAAGAGCTGTACAAACGATATCCGGATTTCGACGAAAGTCGTTTATCACCGTTGCGTTCAGGTGTCGTGAATATGCGCGCGCTCGCAGATATTGCGCGTGGATTGCAATTAGGTCAATACATTCGCCTTGGTAAAGGTGAAGAAGTAACAAATGGCCGCGATAAGAACTCATTACTTGCCGATGCGCTCGAAGCATTAATCGGTGCAATTTATCTACAGTTTGGTTTTGCTCGTTGTACGGAAATTGTTCGCACACTCATTACACCTACAATGGATTCTGCGGTTGCGCGTGGGGCTGGCCTTGATGGCAAGACTGCGCTGCAAGAGCTTGCGGCATCTTTGGGTAAGGGCGCTCCTGAATATGTTGTGAGCGAAGAGGGTCCAGATCACGATAAAAACTTCACCGCTGTAGCAATGTTGGCGGGCGTAGCCCTCAGTGAAGGAACTGGAAAGAGTAAGCGAGAGGCGGAACAGGTTGCCGCCCGTGCCGCATATGAGGCGCTAAAAACCGCCAATCCTCAAGGCTAAATTCGTCAAAATCACGCTCAAGAGGCGATAGGTTTACCGCGTGTATTTGAAGAGTATGACGCTCAAGGGCTTTAAGTCCTTTGCTTCCGCGACCACTCTTCGTCTCGAACCAGGCATCACCTGTGTGGTCGGTCCCAATGGTTCCGGTAAATCAAATGTTGTAGATGCGCTTACTTGGGTTATGGGTGAGCAAGGAGCTAAATCTCTTCGCGGCGGAAAGATGGAAGATGTCATCTTTGCCGGAACCAGTGGTCGTGCGCCGCTTGGTCGCGCAGAAGTTTCACTAACAATTGATAACTCAGATGGCGCTTTGCCAATTGATTACACCGAAGTAACTATTTCCAGAATCTTGTTCCGTAATGGACAAAGCGAATACCAAATTAATGGTGAAGCTTCTCGTTTGTTAGATATTCAAGAACTTCTAAGCGACTCTGGAATCGGTCGCGAAATGCACGTCATCGTCGGTCAAGGTCAGCTCGATGCGATCTTGATGGCTACGCCTGAAGAACGTCGTGGATTTATTGAGGAAGCAGCTGGCGTACTTAAGCATCGCAAGCGTAAGGAAAAAGCGCTTCGCAAATTAGATTCAATGCAGGCAAACCTTGCACGTGTTCAGGATTTAACGGTTGAACTTCGTCGCCAGCTTCGTCCACTTGGCAAGCAAGCAGAGGTTGCCAAGAAGGCGGCAACAATTCAAGCTGATCTTCGCGATGCAAAACTTCGATTACTTGCTGATGATTTTATTTCAATGTCTAAAACGCTCGAACTTGAAGTTGCGGATGAAAATGCGTTGCGCGATCGTCGTGCATCAGTTGAAGGCGAACTAGAAACCGTTCGCCGTCGCGAAGAAGCGTTAGATGCCCAATCAGCGTATGAAGGACCACTTCTTGTCGCAGCCCAAGAGACTTTCTACAACTTAAATTCTCTACGCGAAAAGTTCCGAGGCACTCAAAGCCTTGCTCAAGAGCGCTCTCGCTTTCTCAATGAAGAAGCCGAAGAGGCACGTACATCAGGTCGCGATCCAGAAAGTTTGGATGCAGAGGCGCAAGCCTTACGTCTTGAAGAAACCCAACTTCGCGCAGATGTCGTAACCGCACAACAGGCCCTTGCTTCTGCAACCGCTGCACTTGCTGTAGCTGAAGCGGCACTTAAGAGCGATGAAGACACTATCGCCGCAGCAATGCGTGCCATTGCAGATGCTCGCGAGGGAACTGCTCGCCAAGAAGGTCACATCAAATCTCTTAAGGCTCGCCTTGAGGCAATCGCCGAAGAAATTGAGCGTTTAACAAAGGCTCGTGATGAAGCTCAAGCCCGAGTAGATCTTGCCAAGCGTGAGTACTCTTCACATGAACTGGAAATTGCAAGTGCAGATTCAGGCGAACTTGGTCTTGATTCGCAGTATGAGACCGCTAAGTCACTCTTGGAAACAGCTAAGTCAAAGCAAACCGAGCTAATCGATGCGGAGCGTGCTGCCGATCGTGAACGCAATGCGGTTGAATCAAAGCTAGAAGCGATGAAGCTGACTTCGCAAAACCGCGATGGAGCATCTGCTTTACTTCGCGATTCTCGTGGAGTTTCAATCCTCGGAAGCATTGCTGGCCTTATTGAAATTGATAATGGCTGGGAAGCTGCTGCAGCGGCTGCACTCGGAACTCTTGCTGATGCGGTTGTAGTGAAGGATCTTTCATCTGCGGTTACTGCGTTAACAACACTTCGCAATGAAAACCTTGGTCAGGCAGATGTTTTGGTTTATGAACCAGGACAAAGCGGGGGAGCATCTATTCCTGCCGGACTAAATCCACTTTCAGCTCATATCCGATCCTCTTCAATTGGGGATCTGGTTTCATCATTGCTTTCATCCACTGTGGTTGCTGAGAATGCAAATGCAGCAGAAGCTATTTTGCGAATGCACCCAACGGTGACTGTTGTAACTCGTGATGGCGATGTTGTCTCACGTAATCGCGCTCGTGGAGGCTCTAAGTCCTCTTCTTCGCTGATCGAGATCAAGGCTTTGATTGATGATCTTGAAACAAAACTTCAGGAAATTACACATAACTGCGATCGTCTTAAGTTTGAAATCTCTGCAGCCACGACTGAAGTTGCTTCACGTCAAGCTGATTATGACTCTGCGCTTTCAAAGCTCAATGAATCAGATGCGCGCATTGCAGCATTAACTGAACAACTCGCGGTTTCTGGCCAAAACATGAAGTCTGCGATGGCAGAGGTCGAGCGTCTCAATACTTCGATTAATGAGGCAACGGCGGCTAAATCACGTGACGAGGGCGAAATTGCTATCGCTCAAGCACAGCTACAACAACGTGGCGAAGTTGCAGAGCCTGATCATTCGCACACTGAAGAGCTTCGAAACAAGGTATCGGTTGCACGAACTTCAGAGGTAGAAGCTCGACTTGCAGTTCGAACAATTGAAGAGCGTGTTGATTCAGTTGCAGCCCGTGCTTTGTCATTAGAGCAGTCAGCGCAGGCAGAGCGCGATGCTTCAGAACGAGCCATTGTTCGTCGCAGCGCACGTGCAAGAGCTGCGGTTATTTCACAGGCGGTTGCTGAAGCCGCATACGAGGTTTTGATTCACATCGAACGTTCAATTGCAAAGGCAGCAACTGAACGTGGTCGCTTAGAAGAGTCTCGTGCATCTCGTGATGGCGAAACTTTGACGGTTCGCACACGTGGTCGCGAACTAGCTTTGGAGCTTGAGCAGTTAACGTCAAGTGTTCACAAGGATGAAATCGCTCGTGCCGAACAGCGCCTTCGCATTGAAACCTTGGAAGCTAAAACTGTTGAAGAGTTTGGAATCGATACGGCAACTCTGGTTAATGAGTACGGTCCTGACAAGGATGTACCGACATTCCACGAGACTGAAGATGGCGAAATCATCTCAACGGAAATGGTTCCTTACCGTCGCGATCAACAGGAAAAGCGTCTGGCATCTGCCGAGCGCTCATTGAACTTGCTAGGAAAGATCAACCCACTTGCACTTGAGGAGTACACATCCCTTGAGGAGCGCCTGAAGTTCCTTGCGGAGCAGTTAGAAGATTTGAAGAACACCAAGAAGGATCTCTTGGATATTGTTAAAGAGGTTGATGATCGCGTTCAGTCCATCTTCATGGAAGCGTATGAAGAGACTGCAAAGCACTTCGAAGATATCTTCTCTCGACTATTCCCAGGTGGAGATGGTCGCTTGATCCTGACAGATCCAGACAATCCATTGACCACCGGTGTTGATGTTGAAGCCCGTCCACCAGGAAAGCGTGTAAAGCGTCTTTCACTCCTTTCTGGTGGAGAAAAATCGCTTACTGCAGTTGCAATGTTGGTGGCGATCTTCAAATCTCGCCCAAGCCCTTTCTACGTGCTGGATGAAGTCGAGGCAGCTCTTGATGATGTGAACTTGGGTCGCTTGTTAGGTGTTCTAGAAGAGCTTCGTGAAAGCTCTCAGTTAATCATCATTACTCACCAAAAGCGCACTATGGAAATCGCGGATGCTTTGTACGGCGTAACAATGCGCGGTGATGGAGTTACGGAAGTTATTTCACAGCGCTTGCGCGAATCAGACGCTAGCTAAGGTTTCTTAGATGGGTCTGTTTAGTAAATTCATCGCCAAAATAAAAGGCACTAATGATTTTTCTCCAGCTGATTGGTCTGAACTAGAGCAAGAGCTGTTGTCATCGGATGTAGGTCCGCGACTTACGCAAGAATTTCTTGAGGCAGCCAAGAAAATTAAGAGCGAAAATGCTGAACAAGCACTCGTTGAGATCTTGATGCAGAATCTGTCAAAATCTTCTCGTATTCCAATCATTGTCGATGGAACAACAACGATCATGGTTGTCGGCGTAAATGGCACCGGTAAAACAACATCTGTTGCAAAATTAGCCGCTTATTACAAGAGAAACGGTAAGAGTGTTGTCTTGGCCGCTGGAGATACTTTTCGAGCTGCTGCGGTAGATCAACTCAAGACGTGGGGCGACCGCATAGGAGTTGCTGTTGTTTCAGGCAAGGAAAATGGAGATCCAGCTTCTGTTGCCTTTGATGGCGCAAAGAGTGCACAGGAATCTAGAAGTGATGTTTTCATCATCGATACAGCAGGACGGTTACATAACAAGAGTGATTTGATGGCAGAGCTTTCAAAGGTAAAGCGTGTTGTTGAGAAAGTGTCTGCAATTAACGAAGTACTTCTGGTGATTGATGCGACCACTGGTCAAAATGGATTGCAGCAGGCACGAATATTTACCGAAAGTGTTGAAGTAACTGGCATCGTGCTAACCAAGCTAGATGGCAGCGCAAAGGGCGGAGTGGCTCTTGCTATTGAGGCTGAACTTGGAATACCTATCAAGTGGATCGGCACAGGCGAGGGTGAGGGAGATTTCGCCCCCTTTGACGCTCACAGCTATATATCTGGCCTTTTGGCGTAACCCAGATGTAACACAGACCTTGGTTTTGTCACCAACCTGAAACCAAGGAATCCCTTCTTTGTAACTGCCTCGATAGAAGGTTTACCCATCTCAAAGGCGAGAAATTTCTCGACACAGCTTAGGTGGTTTTTCATGGAGGAAGTCGTAATCAATTCAGGCGATACAGCTTGGATGTTAATAAGCACAGGTCTCGTTGTTCTTATGATCCCGGGACTTGCACTGTTCTACGGTGGCATGGTTCGCGTTAAGAGCGTTCTTAACATGATGATGATGTCATTTGGCGCTTTGGCAATTGTTTTCGTTTTGTGGATCGCATTTGGTTTTTCTATGGTCTTTGGAGATTCCGTTGGAGGAAAAGGTCTAATTGGCGATATCGGTCAATTCACTTTCCTCAATGGTCTTGATAACTCTTCTGCCTTAATTGGAACGATTCCTGCTGCAGTGTTCATTGCATTTCAGGGAATTTTCGCAGCGATCACAGTTGCATTGATTTCAGGTTCGATTGCAGATCGTGCAAAGTTTGGTGCATGGATGGTCTTTGCTGGCATCTGGGCAACATTGGTTTACTTTCCGGTTGCACACTGGGTTTTTGCTTTTGATAATTTTGTGGCTAAGACGGGTGGTTGGATCGCAAATGATCTTGGCGCGCTCGACTTCGCCGGAGGAACCGCGGTTCACATCAACGCAGGTGCTGCTGGATTAGCACTCGCTTTGATTCTTGGAAAGCGTGTTGGCTTTGGAAAAGTCCCAATGCGACCACACAGCTTGCCGTTGGTGATGCTAGGTGCAGCACTCTTGTGGTTTGGTTGGTTTGGCTTCAATGCAGGATCAGCTATCGCATCAAATGGAACTGCAGGTCTTGCCCTCTTGAACACAATAGGGGCAACAACTGCCGCGGTTCTTTCATGGCTATTGGTTGAAAAGATCCGTGATGGTCATGCAACCAGTCTTGGCGCAGCATCAGGTGTAGTTGCCGGTCTTGTGGCGATTACTCCAGCATGTGCTGCTGTAAATGCAAGCGGTGCACTGATTATTGGTGCAGTTGCTGGTGCGCTATGTGCTCTATCTGTGGGGCTAAAGTTCAAGCTTGGATATGACGATTCACTAGATGTTGTCGCAGTCCACTTAGTAGGCGGCATCGTTGGAACAATCATGATCGGTTTCGTCGGAGTAGATGTAGGTCTATTCAGTGGCGGAGGAACAGAACAGCTTGTTAAGCAGGTAATTGGTGCAGGTGCAGTGCTTGCCTACTCATTCATCGCAACATTGATTATTGGAAAGATTGTTGATTTAACAATTGGTTTCAGAATCACCCATGATCAAGAGATTGCAGGAATCGACCTCGCTATCCACGCAGAACGTGCATACGAGCTATCAGACAATGGCCAGGGCAGTGTCCTTGGATTTTCGAAGGGGGCATAACGATGAAACTCATTACAGCGATCTTGAAGCCATTCAAGTTAGAGGATGTAAAGAATGCACTTCAGGGTGCAGGCATCACAGGGATGACCGTTTCTGAGGCGAGCGGATTTGGTCGTCAAGGTGGTCATACCGAGGTTTACCGTGGTGCTGAATACACCGTTGATCTAGTTCCTAAGGTACGCCTTGAGGTGCTTGTCGATGACAAGGATGCTGATTCGGTAGTTGATGTAATCGTTAAGGCGGCATCAACAGGTTCTATTGGTGATGGAAAGGTTTGGACCACACCAGTTGACCAAGTTATCCGTGTCAGAACGGGAGAGCGCGGCGTAGACGCGATCTAAACTAACCTCTATGAGTACCCGAGAAAGGCGAGAGCGATCGAACGAGAGCGATCGCTACCTGTCTCAATTATTCGACCAAGCTGCCAAGGCAACTGGTCTTGTAAATTCGGGTAAGGAGATTGCACTCGCCGCGGTTGGAGGCTACGGCCGCGGCGAGCTTTCTCCAGGTTCAGATTTAGATATCGTTTTCTTGCATTCTGGAAAGATCCCAACGGAAACGCTCAAAGCCTTTGTTAATGAGGTTTTGTATCCACTGTGGGACACAAAAAGTGTTGATCACTCGGTAAGAACTAGAAGCGAAACCCGAGATGCAGCCGCTGCAGATTTAAGAGTAGCTACGGGTTTGTTAGATATTCGCTACATCGTAGGAAATTCAGATTTAGTCTCAAGTGTGCACAGCGATGCCATGGAGTTTTGGCGTAAGAATGCCAAAGAGAACCTTTCAAATCTGCAGAAGAGTTTGCAGGAGCGTCACACACGTGCCGGGGAGCTCGCGTATTTACTAGAGCCGGATCTCAAAGAGGCTCGCGGTGGGTTACGTGACATTCAAGCCCTGAAGGCAATCTCACTATCGGGAGCGGTACCTGTCCCGCTTGAAAAAATAAGTTGGGCTGAAGGCACGCTCAATAATGTACGAGAGTCTTTGCATATTGCTAGCGGGCGCGGAAAAGATCGTTTACTTTTTCAAGAACAGGACAAGGTTGCTCAGCTTCTCGATTATGTCGATGCTGACGCAATGATGGGTGATGTCGCTAGAGCTGCTCGCTCAGTTGATTATCTGCTCAATTACACCTGGCATGCGATTGAACACAGAGGTAAAGATGGTTTGGGTAGATTCATTACCAAGAACCGTGTTACAAACGTTGCAAAGAATGTCAGTGCATCAAATCGCGAAATTATTATCGATCACATCGCATCCTTAGATGAGGATGCCGTCGTTGGTTTGCGTGCAGCAGCAACCGCAGCACAACTCGGTCTACCCTTATCGCTGGATACATGTACAGATCTTTCTGTCAGGCTAAAAAAGGGTGAAGGTAAGTTAAGCAATCCCTGGCCACGTGAAGCACGGGAGCTATTGATCTCTTTAATTGGTGCTGGCGAGGCCATGATTGATATCTTCGAATCCTTAGATCAAGAAGAGATTATCTTTGAGTGGATTCCTGAATGGTTGAGCGTTCGATCCTTGCCACAGCGAAATGCTTTGCATCGCCACACAGTTGATCGCCATATGGTTGAAACCGCGGTTCATGCCGCCAAATTGACCCGCAAAGTCCAGCGACCGGATCTACTTCTATTTGCTGCCTTGTTTCACGACATTGGTAAGGGTTCGAGCGAAGACCACTCCGAGCGAGGCGTTCGCTTGATTCAACCGATTGCTCAAAGGATCGGTTTTGATCAGAAGGAAATTGAGATCCTGAAGAATTTAATTCTTCACCATTTGCTCTTATCATCAACTGCTACACGACGAGATTTAGATGATCCTGCCACTATTCAATCAATTATTTCAGTTATTCCTGATGTAAATACCCTAGAGCTCTTGCATGCATTAAGTATTGCCGATGGCGAAGCAACCGGTAGTGCGGGTTGGAGCGATTGGAAAGCCACTCTAGTTAATGATCTAGTGCAAAGAGTAAAGCGCGTAATGGCGGGCGCCGAGGTCGCACAGCAACCCGAGATCAGTGATGAGCAAAGAGCGATGGCTGAAGAAGGCCAGCTTCGAGTAGCCGTCGAAGAACACTCCAGTGGGTACGCGGTCGAAGTTATTTCTCCAGATAAACCTGGACTCCTGTCGATTGTCGCTGGAGTTTTCAATATTTCACGGCTTGATGTTAAATCGGCACGCACTAAAACTCTTGGCAAATCAGCAGTCATGTATTGGATAGTTACACCTGAACCCCATGCACCAGAAATTAGTGAAAGCAAACTTCATGATCTCATCGCAGCGGCTTTGATTGATTCAAAGGATGTAGAGGAAAAACTTATTGCTAGAGCCGCTGCATATGCATCGATTCCTACGATTCCTGTGCCTGACCCCGAAGTGGAGATCTTTACAGATGCCGCCACTGATGCAACGGTTATCGAAGTGCGTAGTCATGACAGACCTGGGTTGCTCTTTAGAATCGGCGCGGCAATTACGCAATCTAAGATTGATATACGTTCGGCAATTGTGACAACCCTTGGGGCAGAAGCGATTGATACCTTGTATGTGACGGAATTATCTGGTGGACCACTAACTTCTGAGCGCGCAGCCGAGGTCGCTTCGCATCTTAAGCAGGCCTTGAAGTAGTCTTCCCTCCTTATGTTTGA
>CAYNYE010000002.1:10791-25742 GCA_964401345.1 uncultured Candidatus Planktophila sp. | reverse complement strand
GACAACATTGAAGAAGAAGGCACAGGAGAAGCTTGCAGCTAAGGCTAACCCTGTTGCTGAAGCTCCGGTTGTTGAAGAAGCTCCTGCGGCTGAGGCTGTTGTAGAAGAGACAGTTGAAGCTGTTGTTGAAACTCCAGCAGAGGCAGTTACTGATACTCCAGCAGAAGAAGCGGCTGCAGAATAACCATGATGGATGAAGCCCTAGAGCATTTGGTCAAGGGAATCGTCGATAACCCTGATGATGTCGTAGTCGCTGAAAAAAGCGGACGTCGCGGAACAACTTTAGAGGTTCGAGTTAACCCTGAAGATATCGGCAAGGTCATTGGTCGTAATGGTCGCACTGCAAAAGCACTTCGCACAGTTGTAAGTGCGCTCGCAGGACGCACAGTCCGCGTCGATCTCATCGAGACCGACGAAGTTCGCTAACAATGCGTTTGCTCGTGGGGCGAATTGGTCGCGCTCACGGAATTCTTGGTGAGGCGACGATAGAGGTTCGAACAGATGAACCTGATCGTCGCTTTGCCATTGGTGCGACAGTTCAAACAGACACCCATGGCGATCTCAAGATCATCTCTGGTCGCGTTCACAACGGAATCTTGTTACTTGGCTTTGAGGGAATAACTGATCGAAACGGCGTTGAAAAGCTGCGAAACACTTTGTTATACGCCGAAGTTGATATCAATGAAGTGAGCGATGATGAAGATGAGTATCACGTCCTTCAATTAATCGGTTGCCAGGCAGTTCTTGAAAATGGGGATGTGTTTGGCGAAGTCTCAGATGTCATCAATCTTCCGGGTCAAGATTTACTTGCAATCAAGACGCCCAACGGCGAACAATTAATTCCGTTTGTCCATCAACTAGTGCCTACTGTCGACATTGCACAAAAGAAGGTTGTTGTTATTCCGCCAGCAATTACAGGGGTAATGCAATGAAGATCGATGCAGTAACTATTTTTCCTGACTACTTTGCACCGTTACGGCTTTCTCTACTAGGTAAAGCGCAAGATCAAGGTTTAGTTGAATTCGGTATCCACGATCTTCGTTCATTCTCAACCGACAATCACAACACCGTTGATGACACTCCTTATGGTGGTGGTGCTGGAATGGTGATGCTTCCTGAAGTTTGGGGAAAGGCATTAGATCCATTGATGAGCCCAGAAACCGATCTCATCATTTTGACCCCTGCGGGCAAGAGATTTGATCAACCAATGGCTGTGCGCTTCTCACAATCAAAGCACCTTGTATTTGCTTGCGGTCGCTATGAAGGCATTGATGATCGCGTTCGCCAGCATTATGAAAACAACAATTTCCGTGTTCACGAAGTTTCTATCGGAGATTATGTTTTAGGTGGGGGAGAAGTTGCATCCCTTGTGATGATTGAAGCAATTACACGTTTGATCCCGGGGGTACTTGGTAATCCTGAATCGTTGGCTGAAGAGTCACATAATCAAGAGGGATATCTTGAATATCCAAACTTCACCAAGCCATCTGTATGGCGTGATCTTGAAGTTCCGCCAGTTTTGCTCAGTGGAAATCACGGTGAAATTGCAAAGTGGCGCGCAGTCCAAGCAGCAGAGCGCGCGAAGAAGAATCTCTAGCCATCAAGTAGAGTTGCCCTATGTGCAGATTGCTAGCCTTTACATCACTTGAGCGTAAGAGTTTTTACGATGTTGTGGGCTCAGAGTTTGAAAACTTCGTCGCGCTTTCTGCCGAACACAAGGATGGTTGGGGTATTGGCCACGATGGCGAAGTCATCAAAGACATCAAGGCGGCGAAAGAAAGCGAGCTTTTGGCACAAACCGGTCAAAGCCTCGAAACTAGTGGAGCGCTTTTCCATTTGCGTTTGGCCTCAAAGGGAATCACGGTAGATATCGATAACAATCACCCATTTACTTACGGCACGACAACCTTTATGCATAACGGAACGATTCGTCCTTCTGATACCGCAGAAAAGTTCATTAGCGAGAAGTACACGCAATTAATCACAGGGACTACCGATAGTGAGCGATTTTTCTATGCTTTGCTGTCACGAGTCGACGAACTTGGCTTAGTCGAAGGTGTTCGCGCAATCGTTAATCAGATTCGTGAGATCGCTGATTACTCTGCATTGAATATTATGGTGCAAACACCAGATACATTGATCGCAGTATGCGAGTTTAATGAAGATAACAAAAGTGAATGGAGCGGACCTGATCATTATGAGCTTCGCTTTACTCAACGTGGAGATGATTTCTTAATTGCATCTACCGGGTGGGGTAACACCGATTGGGAACACCTAAATAATCATCAGATGTTGGTTATCGATCGAACAACTCTGAATTATTCAATTTCAGCACTATGACGCGCACATACGCAGTCGAAACCTATGGCTGCCAAATGAATGTCCATGACTCCGAGCGAATCGCAGGGTTGTTAGATGAGGCAGGGTTTGCACCTGTCGCCCAAGGCGAGCAAGCAGACATTGTCGTGTTCAATACCTGTGCAGTCCGTGAAAATGCAGATAACAAGCTGTACGGAAATCTAAGTTTCTTAGCTCCTCTTAAGAAGGCTAATCCGAATATGCAGATTGCGGTAGGCGGATGCCTTGCGCAAAAGGATCAAGCTACGATCTTGAAGAAAGCTCCATATGTCGATGTTGTCTTCGGCACACACAATGTTGGTTCTTTGCCGGTCCTCTTAGAACGAGCGCGCATCGAAGAAGAGTCTCAGATCGAAATCTTGGAAGCTTTAGAGCATTTTCCATCCACCTTGCCGGCTCGACGTTTATCAGCCTTTTCATCATGGGTGTCGGTCTCTGTCGGTTGCAATAACACCTGCACCTTTTGCATCGTTCCAGCTTTGCGAGGAATAGAAAAAGACCGCAGCGAGGCTGATATTTTGGCTGAAGTCAATGCTTTGGTAGACCAAGGCGTTATTGAAATAACTTTGCTTGGCCAAAATGTAAATGCTTACGGAGTCGATTTTGGCGATCGCCAAGCCTTTGCCAAATTGTTGCGCAAGTGCGGCCAGATCGATGGACTAGAACGCCTCCGATTTATGTCGCCTCACCCTCGTGATTTCACCGATGATGTCATTGACGCTATGGCGCAGACTCCCAATGTGATGCCACATCTTCATATGCCGTTGCAATCAGGTTCTGATCGAATCTTGCAGCAGATGCGTCGTTCTTATCGCACAGACAGATACTTGGGAATCCTGGATCGGGTGCGCAGTGCAATCCCGCACGCAGCAATTACAACTGACATCATCGTCGGTTTTCCTGGCGAAACTGAAGAAGATTTCCAGGCGACTTTGGATCTTTGTTCAACCGCTCGTTTTACCGCGGCATACACCTATCAATACTCAAAGCGTCCAGGCACGCCAGCGGCCACTATGCCGGATCAAGTTTTACCTGAGATTGTCGGAGAGCGTTACACACGCCTACATAATCACCAGCAAAGTATTTCGCTTTCGGTCAATCAAGAGGCGATCGGAAAAATTCATAAGGTACTTGTTGGAGATTATGAAGGTCGTCGCGACGAGGCACAGGAACGCTTAACCGGTCGCAGCCAGGACTTTAGATTGGTGCACTTTGACAATAAATTTGTTGCGCGTCCAGGCGATGAAGTTGAAGTAAAGATTACAGAAGCCTCCGCCCACTACTTAATTGGCGAGCCACTTTCTGTGCGACAAACTAGGGGAGCGCAAGCCCATCAAACACGGACGGAAAATCCTGGACCAGCGGCGACGATGCTCGGGATCCCAACGGTTAAGCGATGAGGCTCATTGTTATTTGCGGAGCTACAGCTACCGGCAAGAGTGATTTAGCGGTCAGATTAGCTCAAGAAATTAACGCCGAAATAATTAATGCAGATTCAATGCAGCTCTACAAAGGCATGGATATTGGAACGGCAAAAATTTCCCGTGAAGAACAAAAAGGTATCCCGCACCACATGATGGATTTACTAGAGGTAAACCAGGATGCAAATGTTGCTTGGTATCAAGAGAACGCCCGCAATGTGATCTCAGATATCCATGGGCGAGGAAAAGATGCCATCATCGTGGGTGGCACAGGTCTGTATATCAAGGCGATTCTAGATGAACTCAACTTTCCAGATACCGATCCAGTTGTTCGCGCTGAGTTAGAACTTGAGTATGCAACTAAGGGCATCGGACCGCTTTTTGAACGTTTAGAAAAGCTAGACCCTGCGGCGGCGCTTGCAATTGATAAAGCAAACTCTCGACGAGTTATTCGTGCACTAGAGGTCATCAAAATTACTGGTAAACCGTTCACAGCAAATCTTCCACGTGAAGAAAGCTCGCGGTACCCAAATGCCCAACAATTTGGCCTTGTCATGGATCGTGACACATTGTCTGAACGAATCTCGCTTCGTGTAGACCGCATGTGGCGAGACGGTTTACTTCAGGAAGCGGAAAAGTTGTTAGCTGCTGGAATCATGCAAGGTGTTACAGCTCAGCGGGCTTTGGGTTACGCCCAAGTGATTGCACAGATCGAAGGCAAAGTGACTGAAGAAGAGGCAAAGGAAGAGACCAAGCGAGCGACTCGACAGTATGCACGTCGTCAAGAGACCTGGTTTTCACGTGATGAGCGCATTACATGGATCTCACCAGTACAGAACTCGCTCGAGCGCATCCTCGAATCGATAAACTAAATACCATGATTGCGACATATGGCCACGGAACGGAAAATGATTTTGTCCTCATCTTCGATCCAACCGATGAGCATTCCATCACTACCTCTCAAACGGCCGCTATCTGCAATAGAGAAACTGGCATCGGTGCTGATGGCTTGATTCGCATGATCAAGCGAGACGGTAAATGGTTTATGGATTACCGAAATGCCGATGGCTCTCTTGCCGAGATGTGCGGCAACGGAATCCGAGTAATGGCACGTTATCTCGTAGAACGTGGTCATCAACCAGAAGGTATTTTCCCCATCAATACCCGTGATGGGGTTAAACATCTTCGCGTTCCTTTGACCGATGATATTTCTGTCAACATGGGACAAGTTACTGACGAAGGTGAAGCAATTACGGCGGCAACAAATGGCCACATTTGGAATGGTTACAACATCAGTGTTGGAAATCCCCATGCCGTTGTATTTGTTGATGACATGGTTCAGATAGGTGAACTGAAAGAGCCGCCAGTTGTACGTCCACGAGACTCTTATCCAGAAGGCGTCAATGTCGAGTTTGTGAAGATCACCGAAGGAAACTCGATCCAGATGCGAGTTTTTGAAAGAGGATCGGGAGAAACGCGTTCCTGTGGAACCGGCACTTGCGCAGTAGCGCTAGCGGCAACTCTTCACACCAAGGGAAGACTTCCTGCAACGTGGATTATCAATCCACCAGGAGGACGTTTAGAAGTTTCAATTGATGGACATTCAAACGCCACTCTTACTGGTCCTGCGGTTTTAATCAGAGATGTTGATATCTCGAGGTTTTTAGTTGAGTAAGGATTTTGATTTAGAGTTTGAAAGGTTGCTTAAAGAAAGCGCCCGAGTAGCAGCTGAATTTGATGCAAGCGAAGAGGATCAACATTCCGATCAGTCTCAGGAGTTATCTGAGCGTCATGCTTTGCGACGGGTTCAGGGCTTTTCAACCGAACTTCAGGATATTTCTGAGGCCGAGTATCGCCAGCTCCAATTAGAACGTGTTGTTTTGGTCGGCGTCTGGACTGAAGGAACAATCAAGGATGCCGAAAACTCTTTAGCAGAGCTTAAAGCACTGGCAGAAACGGCGGGTTCGGAAGTCCTGGAAGGTTTGATTCAGCGTCGCGATAAACCAGATCCAGCCACATATATCGGTTCCGGTAAGGTCACAGAGTTAAAGCAGGTTGTTGCATCCACTGGTGCAGATACGGTCGTATGTGATGGTGAGCTTTCTCCTTCACAACTTCGACAGCTCGAAGACAAACTTAAGGTAAAGGTTGTTGATCGCACCGCTTTGATTCTGGATATTTTCGCTCAGCACGCAAAAAGCAAAGAAGGTAAAGCACAAGTTGAATTAGCGCAGATCGCATACCTGCTTCCACGATTGCGTGGTTGGGGAGACTCTCTTTCCCGACAGGTAGGTGGACGCGCAGCGGGTGGTGCCGGTATCGGTGGACGTGGTCCGGGTGAAACTAAAATCGAAACAGATCGACGCCGAATTCGAGACAAGATGGCCAAGCTTCGTCGTGAAATTGCAGAGATGAAGGTCTCGCGAGATACCAAGCGACAAGAGCGCCGACGTTTTAATATCCCATCTGTCGCGATTGCCGGATATACAAATGCCGGTAAATCCTCTTTACTGAATAAATTAACTGATGCTGGAGTTTTAGTTGAAAACGCGCTCTTTGCAACCTTGGACCCAACGGTACGCAAGACGCAAACAAGTGATGGCCGTATTTACACTCTTAGCGATACGGTGGGATTTGTAAGACATCTGCCGCATCAATTGATCGACGCATTCAAATCAACACTAGAGGAAGTTTCTGAATCTGATTTGATCGTCCATGTTGTTGATGGCTCACACCCCGATCCCTTTGAACAGATCAGAGCTGTGCGCTTAGTTATTGATGAAATCGGTGGCAAGGATATTCCCGAGATCATTGCGATCAATAAGGTCGATATTGCTGATCCTCATGTGATTATGGAGATCTTGCGTAAGGAACCTAATAGTTATGCGTTCTCAGTTCGCACAGGCTTTGGAATTGAAGGTTTACTGCACGCCATTGAAAATTCATTGCCTCGACCATCAGTGGAAATCAATGTCGTGATTCCGTATGAACGTGGCGATCTGGTACATGCAATCCACGAACGGGGTGAGATCTTTTCGGAGCAGTACATTGCTGAAGGAACGTCGATCCATGCGCGGGTTGATGGGGGCTTGGCGCAACGTATTGAAAAATCTCAGCAATAAGGGGGGAATAAACCCGACACGCCGAGGGTTATAAGAGGTGAATGGCCCCAAGTGCGCCATGATGCGCCCGCAAGCACAAATTGAATCGTTTATGTCGAGAGATTAAAAAGGTGGTGAGAGCAATGGCAACAGATTACGACACACCCAGAAAGACTGATGAGGAACTTCATGAGGAGTCTCTAGAAGAACTCAAGGCCAAGCGTGTTGATGCTCAATCCGGACAAATCGATGTTGATGAAGCTGAAGCTGCAGAGAACCTTGAACTTCCAGGTGCAGATCTTTCAGGCGAAGAGCTTGCCGTCCGTGTTGTTCCAAAGCAGGTTGATGAGTTCACATGCTCACGATGCTTCTTGGTCCATCACATCACGCAGTTAGCCAAGGGTGAAGGCGCTAAAGCTGTTTGTAAAGAGTGTAACTAGCTTTTAAGCGCGTCAACTAGCCCTAGTGGGTTGTTGCATGAGATCAGCCAATAAGGGGTTGCATCTCTACTATCGTGAATATCAACCTTCACCGCTTTGCTCGCCCAAAATCGAATTGCCAAATATGCTGATGGATCTGCATCACGTGTGCGAATCAGCTTTAATTGAGTTGAGTTAAGTGCAGCGGTCGAGCCGATGAATGTGTGCTCTATTTTTGCAGCTCCGACATACAAGTAGGTGTCATCTACCCGAATAGTTAATGCGGTTCTGAAGTACAAGTAAACAATCCATGCAGTTAATACCGCGAAGGTGACTAGAGCTGGCGTATTTCCTAGCGCTGCCCAAATCGACAAGACCATGGACAAGAAGAGAAAGTAGACAAAGGCAATCAGCCACAGTGGCGCACGGAGCACTTCTTTGTAGCGCATACCTTTATCTCGCATGGGATTACCGTATCGGATATTGAAGGAGTAAAGTTGAGGCATGGCACGTATTCCAAGTACGACCCCTCCTGAAGGAGCACCAATCCCAGAGCGTCATCCATTGGCACCCGCGGTTGGTAGCAAGATCCCTTCACACTTTGGTCACTGTTTTGGTTGTGGAGATCTTCATCCGACAGGGTTACATCTTGTGGCATATGCAGGTGAAGGCTTGGATATCACCGCAGAGTTTACGGTGACAGAAAATCATCAAGGCGCTCCAGGTTTAGCTCACGGTGGCTTACTTTCTTTGGCCTTTGATGAGGCGTTAGGAAAGTTAATGTGGTTGCTGCGAGCACCAGCGGTTACGGGACGGTTAGAAACTGATTTTCTTAAGCCGGTTCCTATGGGTAGCACCCTGCATATCACCGCTGAAATTACTGGTCAGGTAGATCGCAAGGTATACACATCAGCAATTGGTCGACTTAATTCTGCAGATGGTGAAATCGCTGTAAAAGCTGCTGCGCTTTATATCGTTGTTCCGATGGATCACTTTATGAACAACGCACCAAAAGAGTATCTGGAGGAAATTTCAAAAACTCCCGAGCTCATGGCCTTTGTTGATCCAACTTTCGGAGTAAATCCATAACCATGAGCAATGTCCAAGTTTTAATCACACGTCTCGATGAATCCATCCCGCTGCCACGCTATGCAAAAGGGGGAGATGCCGGAGCAGATATTGTTTCGCGCATTGATATCACCTTAAAGCCAGGAGAACGCACACTTGTTCCTACCGGAATATCTATCGCGTTGCCCGATGGATACGCCGCTTTTGTTCACCCACGTTCTGGCCTAGCAATTAAGCATGGAGTAACGATGGTGAATGCTCCCGGAACTGTAGATGCGGGTTTTAGGGGAGAGTTGCAGTGCATCATGATCAATCATGATCCGAAGGAGCCAATCTCCTTTAAAAAAGGCGATCGCATCGCACAATTAGTAATCCAAAAAGTAGAGCGTGCTGAGTTTGTTGAAGTAACCGAGCTGCCTGGTTCTGGTCGCGGTACCGGTGGCTTCGGATCGACAGGACGTTCATGAGCCAACATCACGAGGACCGCGACAAGGTAGTAAATGCCCTTGGCGGCAAAAAAGGTTTAATTGATTCTGGTGTTCCTTCAATAGTTTTCTTGGTGGTATTTAATCTTTCCAAAGAGGTAAACACCGCAATCTGGTCAGCGTTATCGCTTTCAATCATTTTAGCCATTTTTAGATTGATTAAAAAGGACACAATTCAACACTCAGTCTCTGGTGTAATCGGTGTTTTGATTTGCGCGTACTTTGCCAACCGAAGCGGAAATGCAACTGATTTTTATATTCCAAAGTTGCTCACAAACCTTGGATACGGAACTGTGTATCTCATCGCCAACTTAGTGGGCTGGCCAATCTTGGGCGTGGTTCTCGGACCGTTGCTCGGCGAAAACTTCACCTGGCGCAACCATCCTGCGCGCAAGAAGATGTACATCAAAGCAAGTTGGATATGGGTTGCTATGTTCTTTTCAAGAATTGCGGTTCAGTACCCGATCTACAAGAGCGGAAATGTAAACCTATTGGGAACAGTAAATCTGGCGATGGGGTACCCATTATTTTTTGCTGCAGCGTATGGAACCTGGTTGGTTATTAAATCAGGACCACCAGCGGTTAAAGCGCCAGATTAAGAGATAAAGCAGGATTTAATCTGAGCTTCTGCATCTGCTGAAGCGACAAATAGCAGTTCATCTCCAGCAGCAAAAACATCATGCGCCTTAGCTGTGATCACTCGTCCATCACGAACGATTGCAGCAAGGGCTGCATTTTCTGGAAGTTCAATCTCTTCTACCGTCTTGCCGATGCAGGCAGATCCATCTGGAAGGGTTAATTCAACAAGGTTTGCTTGACCTTTTCTGAATGAGAATAAGCGGACAACATCACCGACACTTACCGCTTCTTCTACAAGTGCGGCGATGATTCGTGGAGTAGACACAGCAACATCAACGCCCCATGAGGAGTCAAAAAGCCATTCATTCTTTGGGTGGTTGATTCGTGCAACAACACGTGGAACGCCGTATTCGGTCTTACCTAATAAAGAGGTCACCAAATTTGCTTTGTCATCTCCAGTTGCAGCTACCAAGACCTGGCAGTTGTTGAGATGGGCATTATCGAGCGAGGTAATCTCGCACGCGTCAGCCATCAACCATTCAGCATCCGGAACGCTCTCAAGTTTGAGCGCCTTCGGGTCCTTATCAATCAGTAAGACCTGATGGCCATTATCCAAAAGTTCGCGAGCGATCGCTCGACCTACATTTCCCGCACCTGCAATAGCGATTCTCATGCTCGTTCACCTTCCGGAGTGCTGGCAAGAATCTCTTCAGTACGTGCTACATCTGAATCAGAGACCATGACATGAACAAGGTCGCCTTGTTGCAACACTGTGTGCTCATCAGGAATTAATCCTTCACCTAAACGTGTAATAAAGGCCACGCGTGCAGGGGTCAATTGATCAATAAGAAGAGTAGGGCGTCCGTACCAGTCCTCTTGAGGATGTACTTCGCACAGTTGCACCATTCCTGTCGCGTCGCGCCATTCAGAGCGAGAGCCTTCAGGAGCAAGTCGACGCAAGATTTGATCCGTTGCCCACAAAACAGTTGCAACGGTTGGGATGCCTAGACGCTGGTAAATCTCGGCACGGCCTGGATCGTAAATACGTGCGACTACATTTTGAACGCCATATGTCTCGCGCGCAACGCGAGCCGCCAAAATGTTTGAGTTATCGCCATTACTGACAGCTGCAAATGCATCTGCTTCTTGGATACCAGCCTCAAGAAGAGTGTCTCGATCAAAGCCAACACCTGTAACTGTACGTCCCTTGAAGTTTGGACCTAAGCGACGAAATGCTTCGCGGGCCTGATCAATGACGGAAACTGTGTGTCCTGCGGCTTCGAGCTCTGTGGCCAGTGATGATCCAACTCGACCGCAACCCATGATGACTACGTGCACAGGATGTAACTTACACCCATAAACTTGCATCCATGGCATCAAACAAGAGTTCAACCCTAAAAATCGGCGATTTAATAGAAGTCAGTATTGAAAAGGTTGCGCACGGAGGCCATTTCATCGCCCGACACGAAGGGGCGGTTATTTTTGTTCGGCACGCAATACCTGGTGAGAAGTGCACGATTGAGATCACAAGCACCGGCTCTTCATTCAATCGGGCCGATGTGGTTTCCGTTTCTCAACCATCTGAATTTAGAGTCGATCCGCCATGCAAGTTTTCACACCGAGCAGGATGCGGCGGGTGCGATTTCCAGCACATCTCACCTTCCTATCAGCGAAAGCTCAAATCAGATGTAATCACGGAGCAGTTCTCAAGAATTGCAAAGATGGATTTACAAGTTGAGGTAGAAGAGGTGGGGGGCCCGACTGGCTGGAGAACTCGTGCAATCGCTACGACAAATCGAAATGGAAAAATTGGTTTCTATAAATCGAGATCCCACTCAATTACTCCAGTTGATAATTGCATAATCTGCGTGGATTCCATGCAATTTTCTGAAATCGCAACTCGACCTCTTAAAGGTGATGTGAGAGTAGAAATCAGTGCTTCAAATACCGGTGAACGAACTATTGCTTTAGCGCCAACTCGTGGTGAAGAAAAAGCCAGAATTACCGAAGGCCCGGCAGTGCTTCATGAAAATGTGGATGGCAGAGTTCTAGAAGTAAGTCAGGAAGCTTTTTGGCAAAGCCACAAGCAAGCACCAGAACTCTTGACTAAGACAGTCTTGGAGTTTGCTCAATTACAACAAGGTGATCATGTGTTGGACCTTTATGGTGGTGTTGGATTGTTCACGGCGGCAATAATCGAGTGCGTGGGATCTACTGGTCAAGTTGACCTCATTGAGGGCAGCAAAATTGCAACGGAAGATGCCAGGAGAAACTTTTCACAGCATAAGAACATCACTATTGCGACAGGTGATGTTGCAAAACTTCTTCCAAGAATTTCATCAGCAGATGTCGTAGTTCTAGATCCTCCACGTGAGGGTGCGGGCAAGGATGTTATTGCGCAGATTTCAGCTTTTAATCCGCGGGCGATTGTTTATGTTGCGTGCGACCCCGCCGCCCTGGCCAGAGATACCGCCTATCTGCAAGATCACAGTTATTCGCTGGCTGGATTGCGTGCTTTTGATCTCTTTCCAATGACACATCACATCGAATGTGTTGCCCTGTATGAGCGTGCTGAGGTATCTTGAGCGCTGGTCAAGCGCATCGACGAAAGGCAGATAATGAGTAAAAACTCTTTCAACGCAAAAAAGAATCTAGAAGTTGCGGGTAAGAGTTTCGAGATCTTTGATATCTCACAGATCGATGGAGCTTCCGACCTTCCATATAGCTTGAAGGTACTACTTGAGAATCTTCTGCGCACCGAGGATGGTGCGAATATCACCGCTGACCACATTAAGGCGCTAGCCAAGTGGGATCCAAGCCTTGAGCCAGATACAGAAATTCAATTTACGCCTGCTCGAGTCATCATGCAGGACTTCACGGGTGTTCCGTGCGTGGTTGACCTTGCAACTATGCGTGAAGCGATCGTTGATCTTGGGGGAGATCCTTCAAAGGTAAACCCTCTTGCACCGGCTGAACTTGTTATCGATCACTCAGTCATCGCGGACAAGTTCGGAACCAAGGATTCATTTGAGCAAAACACCGATATTGAATACGAGCGCAATCAAGAGCGTTACCGTTTTCTGCGTTGGGGACAGACCGCATTTGATGAGTTCAAGGTAGTTCCACCTGGGACAGGAATTGTTCACCAAGTAAATATCGAATACCTAGCACGAGTGGTTATGACCCGCACCGTTGAGGGAACTCTTCGTGCCTACCCAGACACCGTTGTCGGCACAGACTCACACACAACGATGGTCAACGGTCTTGGAGTTCTCGGCTGGGGCGTAGGCGGAATTGAGGCAGAGGCTGCACTTCTTGGCCAGCCGGTTTCCATGTTGATTCCACGTGTTGTCGGCTTCAAGTTAACTGGCGAACTGCCTCTTGGAACAACAGCAACTGACATGGCGTTAACAATTACTGAAATTCTTCGCAAGGTTGGAGTGGTCGGTAAGTTCGTCGAATTCTTTGGTCCAGGCGTTACATCAGTTCCAATGGCTAATCGAACAACAATTGGAAATATGAGCCCTGAATACGGCTCAACATGTGCCATCTTCCCAATTGATGAAGAAACACTTCGCTACCTTCGCCTCACGGGTCGCACCGATGAGCAAGTAGCTTTAGTTGAAAAGTATGCAAAGGCTCAAGGAATGTGGCATGACCCTTCTGTGGAGCCACGTTTCTCACAGGTAGTAGAACTAGATCTATCAACCGTAGTTCCATCTATTTCAGGTCCAAAGCGTCCGCAAGATCGCATCTCACTCAGTGATTCTAAGAATGCTTTTGAAAAGATTCTTCCTTCATACTTTGGTGAAAAGACAAATAAGGGCGAGGTAACTGCAGGATCTACTCGCGTCAAGAATGGCGATGTTGTTATCGCTTCGATTACCTCTTGTACCAACACCTCAAACCCTTCTGTAATGATTGGTGCAGCACTTCTTGCCAAGAAGGCGGTAGAAAAAGGCTTGAAATCAAAGCCTTGGGTAAAGACAACTTTGGCACCAGGATCAAAGGTTGTAACTGACTATTACGATCGCGCTGATCTGACAAAGTACATGGAAGCCCTTGGCTTTAATCTTGTTGGTTATGGCTGCGTTACCTGTATCGGAAACTCAGGACCACTTCCAATTGAAATCAGTAAAGCGGTTAATGAGGCAGATCTTGCTGTCACCGCTGTACTTTCTGGAAATCGTAACTTTGAGGGACGTATTAGCCCTGATGTAAAGATGAATTACTTGGCATCGCCACCGCTAGTTGTTGCTTACGCTATCGCTGGAACAATGGATCATGATTTTGAAACCGATTCATTGGGCAAGGATTCATCAGGAAATGATGTGTTCTTGAAGGACATCTGGCCAACTCCACAAGAGATTCAAGCAGTTATCGACTCTTCGATCTCTTCAGAGATGTTTACTAAGGATTATGCAACGGTATTTGAAGGCGATCACCGCTGGAAGTCGTTAGCTACTCCTACTGGCAAGGTCTTCGAGTGGGATGCAAAATCTACCTACGTTCGCAAACCTCCTTACTTTGAAGGTATGCCAAAGAACCCAACACCTGTAACAGATATCTCTGGAGCACGAGTTCTTGCAGTTCTAGGCGATTCAGTAACAACCGATCACATTTCTCCAGCTGGAAACATCAAGGCTGATTCTCCAGCTGGAAAGTACTTGGCTGAGCATGGAATTGAGCGTGCAGATTTCAACTCTTATGGGTCTCGTCGTGGAAATCACGAAGTAATGATTCGCGGAACCTTTGCAAATATTCGTTTGAAGAATATGTTGCTAAATGGTGTTGAGGGTGGGTTTACTCGCAACTTCCTCGCTAACGGTGAGCAGACAACAATTTATGATGCATCAGTTGCTTATCAAGCCGCTGGCGTTCCGCTAGTTATCTTGGCTGGCAAAGAGTACGGATCGGGTTCATCTCGTGACTGGGCGGCAAAGGGAACTGCACTTCTAGGTGTACGTGCGGTTATCGCAGAGAGTTTCGAGCGTATCCACCGTTCTAACTTGATCGGTATGGGAGTACTTCCGTTGCAGTTTAAGGATGGAGAAACTGCTGCATCACTTGGTCTAGATGGAACCGAAGTATTTTCTATCACCGGCATTACCGCGCTTAACAACGGGGGAGTTCCTAAGGAGCTAACTGTTACCGCCGGCGATAAGTCATTTACCGCAAAGGTTCGTATCGACACACCGGGTGAAGCTGATTACTACCGACACGGTGGAATCATGCAGTACGTACTCCGATCTTTGTTGGCTGAGTAAATCCTTACTCATTCATAATGAAGATTAATATCCAATCGCCAGACCAACTGCGGGGCATGAGCCCTGCGGAATTGGATCAACTGGCAGGGGATATTCGCGAGTTCTTAATCGAAAAGGTATCCAAGACTGGTGGACATTTAGGTCCTAATCTCGGCGTAGTCGAGTTAACCATTGCAATTCACCGAGTATTTCAATCTCCACGTGATGTGGTGCTCTTTGATACGGGCCATCAATCCTATGTTCATAAGATTTT
>CAYNYE010000002.1:0-10691 GCA_964401345.1 uncultured Candidatus Planktophila sp. | reverse complement strand
CTTTCACCAGAATCAGATAGAAACCTGGTCATCGTCGTTAATGACAATGAGCGTTCATATTCACCGACAATTGGTGGCTTGGCTACTTACTTAACAACTTTGCGAGCAAGTAAAGAGTACGAACGCATCCTTGGGCGCGGTAAGCGAATGCTTCATAACACCCCCGTTGTCGGAAAGTACATCTACGGAACCTTGCACGGAATGAAAAAGGGCATCAAGGATATGGTCGCCCCACAAGGCATGTTTGAGGATTTAGGTTTTAAGTACTTGGGTCCAATTGATGGGCATGACATCGAAGCGATGGAAAAGACTTTGCAGATGGCCAAGGAGTTCGGATCACCTGTAATTGTTCATGCAATCACTGAAAAGGGACGTGGTTACACGCCAGCTCTTGAAGATATTGCGGAGAAGTTTCACGCCGTCGGTATTGTTGATCCTGTAACAGGAAAGCCACTAAAAGCTTCTGCGCCATCATGGACCAATGTTTTCTCTGAAGAGATAACACACATTGGGCGAGAGAATTCTAAGATTGTTGCAATCACCGCTGCGATGCTTGGACCAACCGGTTTAGATAAATTTGCACAGAACTTTCCGGAAAGAACCATTGATGTAGGTATTGCTGAGCAACATGCGGTCACAAGTGCTGCAGGGCTTGCATATGCAGGCATGCATCCTGTGATTGCCATCTATTCAACCTTCCTCAATCGCGCCTTCGACCAGTTGTTACTTGATGTGGCACTTCACAAGGCCGGAGTCACCTTTGTGTTGGACCGCGCAGGCATCACTGGTGATGACGGTCCCTCTCACCACGGAATTTGGGATTTAGCGTTGACGGGAATAGTTCCCAACATGCATGTTGGAGCTCCACGCGATGGCGCACGCTTGAAGGAGATTCTGCGTGAGTGCGTGAATATTTCCGATGCTCCATCAATGATTCGCTTCCCTAAGGGTGCTATCCCAGCCGATATTCAAGCCATCGAACGAGTATCGGGCGCAGATGTATTGCACCGCGGAAACAGTAAGCAGGCTCTCTTAATCAGTATCGGATCTATGGCTTCGATGGCGCTAGAAGTTGCACAGTTGGCACACCAACAAGGAATCGAAATCACCGTTGTTGATCCTCTATGGGTCAAGCCAATTTCTCCCGCGATCATCGCGATGTGTGCAGATTACGACACCGTCGTAGTGATGGAGGATGGAATCAAGCATGCAGGAATTGCAAGCACCATCTCTGAAACCTTGAGAGAAGCAGGAAGCAGTTGCATCCTTCATTCAATCGGAGTCCCACTCGAATTTATTGAGCACTCAAAGCGCAATGAAATTCTCGAGGATCTAGAGATCACCCCTGCAGCAATCGTGCAACAGATTAAAGGGTGGATTTCTTAAATCTAGGGAAGTGAAGCAACGCCCTTGTCATGGAAGCGCTTACCGGTAACTGATTCGCTAATTCCTTCACGATCTAGGTACGGCAGGATTCCACCCAAGTGCATTGGCCATCCAGCGCCCATCAACATGCAGAGATCGATCTCGGCAGCCGTTGTCACGACGCCTTCATCAAGCATCATGCGAGCTTCTAGCGCTAGCGCTTTCAGTGCACGATCACGTACCTGCTCTGCAGTAGATGGAGAGTTACCCTTTTCGATCAAAGCAATCGCTGCAGGGTTAGCGGTGACAGTCCCATCTTCGCCCTTGATGTAGAAGTTGCGAACACCTTCCTTGACCATACGTTGCATGGTTGGAGAGATTCTGTATCGATCACCTAGGTTTGTATGTAAAGTTTCTGAAACATGGAGTGCCACACCTGGGCCAACCAAATCCAACAACTGGAATGGAGACATTGGGAAACCAATCTGCATCATTGCAGCATCTGCAACCTCAGGTGATGTTCCTTCATCAACGGCATCGGTAACCTCGCCCATGAAACGGGTCAACAGGCGGTTTACAACAAAGCCCGGTGCATCCTTACAGATAATCATGGTCTTCTTGAGCTCTTTACCGACCGCGATTGCTGTAGCAGTGGTTGCATCATCTGTTGAAGATGTTCGAGCAACTTCAAGTAATGGCATCACTGCGACTGGATTAAAGAAGTGGAAGCCAACTACGCGCTCTGGGTTCTTGAGACCTTCGGTCATACGTTCTACCGATAGGGAAGAGGTGTTAGTTGCCAACACGCACTCAGGGGAGACAATGCTTTCTAGCTTCTTGAAAAGTTCCTGCTTGAGCGATAGCTCTTCAAAGATAGCTTCAATAACAAAGTCGCAACCAGCAAATACTGATTGATCGGCTGAACCTGAAACAAGCTGTGACAGACGTGAAGCAGACTCTGGACTCATGCGCTTCTTTTCGACCAACTTGGCAAGTTCATTCTTAACCCAAGCGACACCCTTATCTGCGCGAGCCTGATCAATATCTGTCATGACAACAGGGCACTTCAGATTTCGCACCATCAGTAGGGCAAGTTGTGATGCCATCAAACCTGCACCGACCACACCAACCTTGGTTACCTTGCGTGCAAGTGCCGGCTTAGGGGCACCCTCTACCTTCTTACGCTTCTTCTGAATCAAGTTAAATGCATACAGTGATGCTCTCAGTGGATCAGACATTGTTAAATCAGCAAGAACCTGATCTTCAGCATCAAAGCCTTCACCTAGTGTGTTTGTACGAGCTGCGGCAATGAGTTCGAGCGCCTTCATAGGTGATGCAATCTCTGCTCCACCGTACTTCTTAAGTGCGGCTGCTTTACCCGTGGCTAATGCGCTTTCCCATGCTGGATCGTTGCTGTAATCAGCGCGCTCGATCTTTGTGGTTCCATTGAGAACGCCAACTGCAAAGCCAATTGAACGTTCCAAGAAATCTGCCGGTTCAAACATTGCATCAACAACACCAAGCTTGAGCGCATCCTTAGCCTTCATCATGGTGTTGTTGTTGAGCGCATTAAGCATGATGACCTGAACTGCGCGTTCTGGTCCAATCAACTTAGGAAGAATTGTTGCTCCACCCCATCCCGGAACAAGTCCTAGGAAAACTTCAGGCAAAGCGGTAAAGGCAGTTGTTGCAACTGTTCTGTAATGGCAATGAAGACCAACTTCAAGTCCACCACCAAGTGCTAGACCATTAATAAAGGCAAAGGTTGGAATTGAGCTTTCTCCCAATCGGCGGAAAACATCATGACCTAACTTTCCAATCGCTAATGATTGACTGCGATCGCTAAGGAATGAAAGTGCAGATAGATCTGCACCTGCAGCAAAGATGAACGGTTTTCCTGTGATTGCAATTGCTGCAGGCTTGCGTCCGATCGCATCAGTGATCGCAGCATCAAGTGCCATTACTGATTTAGGGCCAAAGGTATTTGGACGATTGTGATCGTGACCGTTGTCCAAAGTAATTAACGCCATTGTGCCTTTGCCACCAAAGGCAGCGAGATCAATATCGCGAACTAGTGCATTGGTAACAACCTCTTCAGGTGCTCCAGCTGGAAGAGTGATATCTGTACTCATAATTACTTTGCTCCCTTGAAGTGTGGGTTTTCCCAGATAACAGTTCCGCCCATGCCTAGACCGATACACATTGTTGTAATTCCATAACGAACCTCTGGCTGTGCTTCAAAGGTGCGAGCAAGATTAAGCATCAAACGTACGCCTGATGATGCAAGTGGGTGACCGACAGCGATGGCGCCGCCATATGGATTTACGCGAGGGTCATCATCTGCAATACCGAAGTGATCCAAGAATGCAATTACTTGCACCGCAAAAGCTTCGTTGATTTCAAATGCGCCAATATCCTCAATCTTCAAGCCCGCTTGCTTTAGCGCCTTGAGGGTTGATGGAACCGGTCCGTAACCCATGATCTCTGGCTCAACACCTGCAAATGCAAAGGTGACCATTTTGGCTTTGATGGTTAAGCCAAGCTCTAACGCCTTTTCTTCGCTAGCAAGAATCGCAGCTGTTGCTCCATCGTTAAGTCCTGATGAGTTACCTGGTGTAACTCGACCTGATGGACGGAAAGGTGTCTTCAAACCCGCAAGGCCTTCCATCGTTGTCTGTGGACGTGGCGCTTCATCTACAGTTGCAACCGTCCAAGCAAGTTCGGCGTTACGTGCGGCGGTTGGAATTAAATCTCTTTGAATCTTTCCTTCGGCGTATGCCTTTGCCGTCTTTAATTGTGAATTCATCGCGTAACGATCTGCGCGCTCTTTTGTTAATTGAGGAAAGCGATCATGTAAACGTTCAGCTGTTGCGCCCATCGCTAATGCATCTTGATCAACGATGCGCTCTGCAAGGTAGCGAGGGTTTGGATCCATTCCTTCGCCCATTGGGTGGTTACCCATGTGCTCAACTCCACCAGCAATTGCGATCTCATTTGTGCCCATTGCGATTGCTCCTGCAATAGTTGTAACCGCAGTCAAAGCACCTGCACACCAGCGATCAATTGAGTATCCGGGCACTGTGTTTGGCAAACCTGAGAGAAGTGCTGCGCTACGACCGATGTTCATTCCTTGATCACCGGTTTGTGTTGCAGCAGCGATAGCAACATCTTCGATTGATGCAGGATCAACCTTTGGGTTGCGTTCTAGAAGCCCACGGATTGCGCGGACCATCAGATCATCGGCGCGAGTTCCGGCGTACATGCTGCCGGCCTTTCCAAATGGGGTACGAACGGCATCAACGAGAACAACTGTGCGAGACATGGTTCATCCTTTGTCTAGGTCTTGCCTTATCTAGGTATGAGCCAAATGTTACTCGTCAGTAAGGATTTAGGACAGAACCCTCTTACCCCTGTTCTTCACCGTCTGAGGCTTCAGCGGCGGGCACCGGAATCGGTTCACGCTCAAGTAAGGCGGCAGCCAAGGCTGGAGCGACCAGGTCGATCTGCCATTGGCGAGCCCCAAGTTCAATCAGCGCTTTTTCAACCTCTGAAACCGACAAAGTAGTCGTAGCTCCTACCGGTGGTTTCCAGCACACGCGCCGAACATGCTCGGGGGTGATGAGATTTTCAACTGGAATTTCATTGTCTTCTGCAATCAATTCAATAGCCGCACGTGCATGCGACAGGGGTGCAAATTTTTCGGGGAACTTATCACGCCACAATTTAATGGGAGGCAATGTGTCTGCATTAGTTCGCATGGCTGGCCATTGATCTTCAGGCAGGGCTACCGCATCAGCTATTGAATCCAGCCACAACTGCAGATTCTCCATCCATCGAGCGCGAAGACCCAAGGGACGTAAACACTTTTCAAACTCTTTCTTAGTCGTTGGCGCTGCAATCGCAAGCTCAACGATCGCTGAGTCATTTAGTAACTTTCCCGCAGCGATATCTTGCTTGGATGCAACTCCATCTCGGGCGATCCATAAAGATTTAATAATGGCTAATTGATCACGTCTTTTAATCTTGTGCATTCCAGAGGTTCTGCGCCAAGGGTCTATGCGTGGGGGAGCAGGAGGTGCTTTGAGAATAGATGCGAACTCTTCAATCGCCCAGGGAAGTTTCTTAGCATCTTCTAAAATTGCGTACATGCGATCCCGAAGTTCTACAAGGAGTTCTACATCAAGAGCTGCGTAGGTGAGCCATTCCTTGGGCAATGGTCGTGCGGACCAATCTGCGGCGCTATGTTCTTTAGCAAGCGATACGCCCATCAATGATTCAAGCAAAGGTCCCAAGCCAACGCGAGGTAAACCAGCGATTCTTCCTGCTAATTCCGTATCAAAAAGCTTGACTGGATTGAGCCCGAGCTCACGCAAACATGGCAGATCTTGTGTACTTGCATGAAGGATCACTTCATCAGTGTTGAGAAGTTGATTGAGTTCGGCAAAGAGTAAGTGTCCAGGCCCGAAAGGAATTGGATCGATTAAGTGCAGGCCGCCATCTTTGCGCTTAATCTGAATTAAGTAAGCACGTGCGCTGTATCTAAATCCAGATGCTCGCTCTGCATCAACAGCAAAAGGCCCTGAGCCTTGTGCGAGATTCTTTAACGCATCCTTAAATGCTGATTCAGAGTCAATAACATCTGGTGTTCCATTTGCCGGTTCAAGTAATGGAACCGCAACAATTTCCTCAGTCATAATCAACGCCTGCGTGCAGATGAAATAGCTGACACACCTTCTGGTACAGGTGGTAGGCCTGCTACCTCAGAAATTAAATTGCACCAGCTCAAAATGTGGTTGATGATTTCTTTTGGATCTTCAACGACCGGTGTCCACGATGCGCGGATTTCAATCTCTGCCTCATTACTACGTGGAGACAACTTTCCAAATGAAGCACTTGTTACTCTCGTAACTGTGCCGCTGGGATTGTTGTATGAACATTGATTTAAATCTAGAGATTCAAGGAACCAACTCCAACCGACTTCAGGAAGCAGCGGATCCTCTTGCATGATGGGATCTACATCTGCGCTTACAAATGTGACGCAACGAAACTCGCCATCCCAGGTTGCCTGTCCGCCGGGCTCATGGAGCAAAACAAATCGGCCATTAGCAATCTCATCCTCTTGTTCACCGATCAAACCATTTGAAACATCGGCTGAGAATGCAAAGGCATATGTTGCCAATTTTTGCGGGGCGGGAACTTCAGTTAATGTGAGTTCGCCTCGTGGTGTTACGGTGCGAAGATAATCGATTAAACGCTCAAAACCATTCGCATCCACTTGCTAAGAATAAAGATGAGGCAGCCCATTTCTTGGGAGGCAGGGCGGTAACCTTCTCCTTATGGCATCACTGTTGGCACTTATCTCTAGTGCAATGTGGGGAACGGCAGATTTCTTTGCTGGTCGACTCAGCAAGAAGTTCCATCCATTTGCGGTTTTGGGGTTGTCACAGGTTTTCGGACTCGTTACCGGAATTGTGATTGTTGTGATTTCAGGTGATTGGCATGGACGGGCCGGCGGATTAGATGGTTACATAGTGTCTGGTGCGTTAGCTGGTCTGTTTGGTTACTTGGGTCTTGCATGTTTGTATGAAGGTCTTTCAACCGGTCGCATGGGGGTTGTATCTCCGATTAGCTCTATGAGTGCGGTTATTCCACTTGTGTACGCCTTGATTACAGGTGACAAACTTTCAACGCTGGCCTCTATTGGAATCGTGGTTGCTTTAGTCGGAGTCTTTTGTGCAAGTGGCCCAGAACTTTCAAATGGTTTACCAATCAAGCCACTACTCCTTGCTTTAGGCGCAGCGGCCGGATTTGGTTTGGCGCTCACATTTATTGCCATCGGATCACAGGAAAGTGCCCTGTTAACCATGGTCTCGATGCGCGGTGCAACTTTCTTTGTAACTATTTCGATCGCGATTAAATTCAAAACCACAGGTGGATTTTCTAAGAAAGACATGCCGATTCTCATTTTTATTGGCGCAGCGGACTTCATTGCAAACCTACTTTTGGGAGTTGCAACAACAAAGGGATTAGTCTCGGTTGCTATGGTCTTTGGGTCTCTATATCCAATCGCTACCGCGCTTTTGGCGTTCAAGTTTCTTAATGAGCGATTACATAAAGTTCAGTATGTTGGAATTGCCTTAGCAGTTACTGGTGTTTCTTTAATCTCGGCCTTCTAATTGTGCGCTGAATAAAAGGTAGTGCCAGACTCTTCGCGCTGGCTAATGTGAGCAAAGTGAGACAAAAGCTCAGCAATATCGATGCAGTCATCGCCACCGGTAGCAGGTGTAACGCTGAGTTCCAATTGATCAATCATTGAGTGTGAAATCAGCTCGTTGATCATAGAGATTCCACCTTCAATCAAAATCTTCTCCCCAAATAAGGTGCGTGCCTTTGTGACCGCTTCGGCCGGGGAGCAGTTCCAAAAAAGTGCCAAGTGATTTCCCTGAACCGGATTGACTAAAGATCGCGAAATAACAATCAACGGAACTGGGGTTCGGTTATAGGGCTCATGACGGGCGGTATTGCCTCCGACGATGATGACATTTACCTCGCGACGTCGCTGCAGGAAAGCCTTTCTATCCTCTGGCGAGCTGATTCCGGCGGATCTGCTTTCCTTTGAGGTTGATCCATCGCTACCGACGACCAAGGTTGCAACAACGCTCACACCGCTAAGTATCGCTTACGCCCTTACATTCTTGTCAGTGGCTCTCTGTACATTTACAACCATGATCATTGATTGTTCTACCTGCACCATGGCTGCGATCGCATGCAACACCTGTGTGGTCTCCTTCTTTCTCGATAACACTTCACAACTCAGCGAAGAGACAGTGGATGCACTCTCTGTGTTGGCTGAGAGTGGGCTGACACCGCCGCTGCAATTCAACGCTCGCGGAGCGTGAGTGCGCAGAAATTCACAGGCAAATTAGCCTTGTTGAGGTTGAGTGGTGGGTCTAGGCGCGGTTAGCCTTGCCCTTATGTCTTTCTGGCTGCGCGCACTGACCTCATTTGCGGTGCTTGCTGGGCTCATGGCTCCAGTTTCAGCCTCTGGCGCTCAGACTCTTGCTCAGGTTCAGGCCAAGGTTCGCCAACTGGAAGAGGATGCAACCGCGGCCGCTGAGGGTGCTCAAGAGGCCAAGGTTAAGTTGGCCGCCCTCACTAAGACCCTTAATGGCATCAAGGCCAAGGCGGAGATTCAGGGTCAGACCGTTTCATCTCTTCAGAAATCTCTTGGAAGCATCGCTGTTGAGCAGTACAAGACCGGTGGCTTTGGACAGAGCTTTGAGCTTCTCTTTTCTAGCGATCCATCGCTGTACTTATCATCAGCTGGCGCTTTAGATGCGATCACACGTAGAAAATCAGCCGAACTTCGAAAGTTTGAAACTGCGCAGCAACGTTTGAATGCAACCACATTAACTGTTAATGACAAGATGGCTTTAGTTGCGGCTGCACAAAAGAAGTTGGCAGCTCAATCAGCATTGGCACAAAAGAAGTTAGCAGAAGCTGAAAAACTTCTATCCAAGTTAACTAAGGCAGAACGTGAGCGCTTGGCTCGCTTGGCAGAGGAAGAGGAAAATAAAGATCAAGCCTCTTCATTGAAGGCCGCACAAAGTGCGAGCGGTGTGTCAGGTCGGGCGGGTACCGCATTGAAATACGCGCTTAAGCAAATTGGTGATCGATATGTCTTTGGTGCAGCGGGAATGGTTACCTGGGATTGCTCCGGATTGACTATGCGTGCTTACCAAGCAGCAGGGGTTTCACTTCCGCACTCATCTGCTGCGCAATCTCGTCTTGGTAAGAAGGTTTCCTTAAGCTCTTTGAAGCCGGGAGATCTTCTGTTTTACGGACGTCCAGTTTCGCACGTGGGAATCTATTTAGGTGGCGGCAAGATGGTTCACGCACCACGCTCTGGATCACGCGTGAAGGTTGCACCGAGTGGTTCACTTGGAAGAAAACCGTTGGTTGGAGCTCGTCGTTTCTAGTCCAGTTCTGTTCGTAACCAATGACTTTGGTCCACGCGCCGGTGGAATTGAAACCTTTGTAATTGGTTTAATCGAACGTAGACCTTTTGGCTCGACAATTGTGTACACATCCTCACAAGTTGATTCCGTCGAATATGACGCGATGTGGCGAGAAAAGTACGGCGTCACCGTTATTCGCGATCGGGCAAAGATTTTGTTGCCAACGCCACGTGTTGCGAGAAAGCTAGCCCGCATCATTAAGGATCAGAGAGTTGTCGTCGCTGCCTTTGGCGCCGCGGCTCCATTGGGTCTGTTATCTGCTTCCATGAAAAAAGCGGGAGTTGAAAAAACCGTTGCGCTAACTCATGGACATGAAGTCTGGTGGTCAAAGGTTTTTCCTTTCAATCTCGCGATGCGACGTATCGCAGCAACTGTTGACACTTTGACGTATCTGGGGGATTTCACTCAACGCGCTATTTCCCGTTCAATTTCAAAAAAGAGTGCGAAAGAAATGGTGCGGATCGCTCCAGGAATAGATGTTGATCATTTTTCACCAGTGGATTCAAGCAAGTTACGCAAGGAGCTCAACCTTGAAGGCAAGAAAGTAATTGTTTCCGTTGGGCGCCTGGTGCATCGAAAAGGTCAAGATCATTTGATCCTATCCTTACCGGAAATTGTGAAGAGAGTTCCCAATGCTCACCTGTTAATGGTTGGCAAAGGGCCTTACCTAAATCACTTGGCCAAATTAGTTGCGCTTAACAAATTAGAAGATCATGTCTCCTTTATTGGAAGAATTCAGTACGCGGAACTGCCGCAGTTCATTTGCGCTGGAGATGTTTTTGCAATGCCTTCAAGGTCACGGTTTGGTGGGTTGGAGGTTGAAGGTTTAGGAATTGTCTACCTCGAAGCTAGCGCATGTGGCTTACCGGTAGTGGCTGGCGCATCAGGGGGAGCACCCGATGCGGTCATCGAAGGAGTTACTGGTGTAGTTGTGGATGGCACGGATAACTCAGAAATTACCGATGCAATCGTTTCGTTACTCAATGATTCAGAGAAAGCAAAATCGATGGGTCTTGCCGGTCGACAGTGGATCGTTGAAAATTGGCGATGGGAAATCTGGTCTGCTCAATTCAATAAGCTCTTAGAGCAGTAACCCCTTATCTCGTGCAAGCTTCACAGCACTAGTTCTATTTGTTGCATCTAACTTGCGCATCAGCGCCGAAATATGTGTTTTGACCGTTGAAAGACTGATGTACAGCGCGGCAGAGATATCAGCATTGCTTGATCCGTTTGCTAAGAGAGTTAGAACATCTATTTCGCGCGCCGTTAACCCCCAATCATTCATCTGATTACTGGCCAAGGTTGAAG
>CAYNYE010000001.1:39608-59643 GCA_964401345.1 uncultured Candidatus Planktophila sp. | reverse complement strand
AGTGCCCATCGATAAGTACTAGGCGTTTGGTCATGGATGCAGCGTAGCGTGCCAGTTAGACTCTGCGCATGACTGAACCGGATTATCTTGCAATTATTAGAGAACGTGGAGCCGGTGCCCTCGATAAGAAGATGGGCATTGAAATCACAGAGGCATCGCTAACACGCTTGGTAGCCACAATGCCAGTTGAGGGAAATACCCAGCCAATGGGAATCCTTCATGGCGGCGCTAACGTTGTTTTAGCTGAAAGCCTTGGTTCGATCGGTACGCAACTCAATGCCGGTGCTAATCGTAAAATTGTAGGAATCGATATCAATGCGACTCATCACAAGTCTGCTGCGACTGGTGTCGTTACGGGCGTTGCAACTGCGGTATCAATCGGCAAAACCTTGTGCTGCTGGGATATTGTCATTACAAATGAAAACGGACAGCGCACCTGCACTGCCCGTATCACCTGCATGATCCTTGCGGACCGATAGTTTTTTGTAAGTTAGTGCGCACCTGTTCCAAGGTATGCCGCACGAACCGCTGGATCATTGAGAAGATCCGAAGCTTTCGCTTCCTTCACAACATTTCCAACCTCAAGAACATAGGCACGATGTGCGCGCTGTAGCGCTTGCTGTGCATTCTGCTCAACGAGAAGGATTGTTACACCAGTCTTGTTAATCTCGGTGATGATGTTGAAGATGTTTTGAATCATCAAAGGTGCTAGACCCATGGAAGGCTCATCAAGAAGCAAAACCTTTGGACGTGACATCAAAGCGCGACCAATTGCAAGCATCTGCTGCTCTCCGCCTGACAAGGTTCCGCCCGCTTGGAAAGCGCGCTCCTTCAGACGAGGAAATAGGTGATAAACCTTTTCTAGATCTTCAGCCATCTCCTTCTTGCGATCCTTACGGTTGTACTTACCCATTTCTAGGTTTTCCAAAACAGTCATACCAACAAAGATTCCACGACCTTCTGGTGCTTGAGCAAGGCCTAAATCTGCACGTTGGTGTGCTGGCATCTTTGAAATGTCTTCACCGTTGAAAAGGATCTGACCGCTGGTCACTGGGCGCAGACCAGAGATGGTCTTAAGCATCGTTGTCTTACCAGCGCCATTTGCGCCAATCAGGGTGACGATTTCGCCTTCGTTAACAACAACTGAAACACCCTTGATAGCTTCAATCTTGCCGTAGTGGACTCGTAGGTCCTTAATTTCAAGACGCATCTGCTGGTGCTCCTAAATACGCTTCGATAACGCGTGGATCGTTTTGAACTTCAGTAGTTGTTCCATCGGCAATCTTGGTTCCGAAATCCAGAACTGCAACACGATCAGAAACTCCCATAATCAGGGACATATCGTGTTCGATAAGCAGCACGGTATATCCCGCATCACGAATCTTCTTAATTGTTTCAGCCAATGCAACCTTTTCCGCAGGGTTAAATCCTGCTGCAGGCTCATCGAGCAAAAGCAACTTTGGATTTGTTGCAAGAGCACGAGCGATTTCTAGACGACGCTGATCACCGTATGGAAGGTTCTTTCCAAGCTGACCTGCACGCTTCTTGATACCCATGAAATCAAGCAGTTCGAGAGCGCGATCTAGATTTGCTTTTTCTTCGCGACGTGATCGAGGAGTTCCAAATATCGAACCAACCACTCCGCTCTTTGAGTGAACATCTGCACCTGTGACAACATTTTCCAGTGCAGTTGATTCACCGAATAGGCGAATGTTTTGGAAGGTACGTGCGATACCAAGCTTTGTAATCTTGAAACGCTTCTTTCCAACGATTGATTCGCCTTGGAAAACCACGTCACCTGATGTTGGCTTGTAGACACCAGTGATCACGTTGAACACAGTTGTCTTTCCAGCACCATTTGGACCGATTAGGGCAAGAATTTCGCCCTTCTTAACAACAAGGTTGACCTCATTAAGAGCGGTGACGCCACCAAACTTCATGGTGATGTTCTTAAGCTCTAGAACATTTTCGCTCATTATTTGATCTCCCCTTCGCCTGATTCTTCAACTTTGTCCCAGTTTGGATCGAAATGCTCGCGCTTCTTCTTAGGCAAGATTCCATCGGGACGAAGGTTCATCATCACAACAAGTGCGATTCCGAAAACCAAGATACGTGGCTGACTGAGGAAACGGATGCGCTCTGGTGTAAACGCTAGTAGGACCGCTCCAAGGATTACACCCCACACATTTCCAATTCCACCGAAAACAACACATGCAAGAATGAGGATTGAAACGTTCAAGTTAAATTGGTCAGGAACAATTGAAAGAATTTGTGAAGCGTAAATAACGCCACCAACCCCTGCAACCGCAGCTCCCAACACGAAAGCCCACACCTTGTATTTGCGGGTATTAATACCCATGAGTTGTGCAACATCATCATCTTGACGAATCGCATCCCATGCACGACCTGGACGACGCGCCGCCATGCGACGAACCATCCAGATAATCAACAAAGTAAATGTGAGTAATAGCCAGTAATACGGTTTCGGATCCAAAATTGTGAACTTAGCATTGAAAAGATCAGGAGGGGTTGGAATACCGGCAATACCTCGAGCACCACCAATTGCATCGGTGTTCACCGCGAAGATACGTACGATTTCACCGAAACCCAAGGTAACAATTGCCAAGTAGTCACCACGTAAGCGAAGTGTTGGAGTACCAAGCAAAACACCTGACAACATTGCAAGACCTACGCCGATTGGCAAGATCTCCCAGAAGTTCAGGGAAGTCTTGGTACCAAGAATCGCCATTGTGTATGCACCAATAGCAAAGAAAGCAACGAAACCTAGATCGAGAAGTCCAGACTTGCCAACAACGATATTCAAACCAATAGCCATCATCACATACATGCCGACTGGGTAGAACAGAACTGATTGGAAATCAGAGCCAGGTGTATTGATCAGTGGATTATTGAGGAATGGCAATGCGTAGCAAAGTGCAATGAAAAACACTGCGAGTGCAACACGGCGCCACTTTGGTGAACGCTCCCAGTATTCAGCGCCTTTATCGCGCAAATTTAATGTGGACTTTAGATTTGCCATTAGACCCTCGCCTGCTGGATAGATTCTCCAAATAAGCCGGTTGGCTTAATGAGAAGAACAAGTACCAAGATAATGAATGAGATAACTGCCTTCCATGCGGTACCAAAGACAGCTGATGTCCAAGTCTCCATAAGACCCAAAGCAAAGCCCCCGAAGAGCGCTCCCTTAAGGTTACCGATACCACCTAGAACTGCCGCGGTAAATGCGCTAATTCCCAAGAAGAAGCCAACCTTAAATGAGGTGTTCTCATAGACCAGAATGTAGAAGAACGCTGCAGCACCAGCCATGAGGCCTCCTGCAAAGAAGGTTACGGTGATCACTCGATTGATATTCACACCCATTAGTGTCGAAGTGCTTTCATCCATCGATACTGCACGAATTCCCTTGCCCAAGCGCGACTTGGTGATGAAGCGCTCTAGGGCGAACATCATGAGGCCGGCGGCAATAATGACAAGAACCTTGTCATTTCGAATATCTGCTCCTGCAAAACTAAACAAGAATGTCTTATCCATGATACGTGGAAATTCACGAGGCAGTGAGTCGGTAATAATTCTGAAGAGTTCGACAAGTGAGATAGATACACCGATCGCTGAAATCAAGGTTGCGAGCTTGGTAGCTCCACGTTGACGCAATCGACGATAAGCGACTATCTCTACAAGAACTGCGGTAATGGCAGAGGCCAACATCGCAACAAGTAAACACACTAATAATGTCAAGATCATGGATCCGCCAGTGCGGGGATCATCTTCAACATTTACTCCCATGATTCCTGAAGCTGCAACAAGTGCGGCAAAGGTACCGATCATGAAAACTTCTGAGTGCGCAAAGTTAATGAGGCGCAATACGCCGTACACCAAGGTGTATCCAAGTGAGATTAGAGCGTAAATCGCTCCGAGTGCGATGCCATCAAAGGTTAAACCCCAGAACGCATCCCGTAATAATGCAAAATCCATTTCTCACCTTTACTTTATAAGGGACAGAGTGGGCGGGATAACCCGCCCACTCTGTCCGTACTTATTTAAAGACGTACCAATTTCTTGGTAATTACGCCTTGATTGCTCCGAGTAGAACGATCTTGCCGTTCTTGATTACGAAGCCGTTTACATCCGCGCCAGAAACCTCACCCTGTGCGTCAAACTTTAGGACCTTTGATAGACCCTTGTGTGACTTGGTTGAGATGTACTTGTTGATTGAAGCGCGATCTGTGTTTCCTGCCTTGATTGCATCAAAGAAGAAGTTAGCTGCGTCGTATGACTCAGTTGTGTATACGCCAGGCTTCCATCCAGCCTTCACCATTTCAGCAGCAAGCTTTGCGTTTGCTGTCTCCATTGGGATCGCTGGTGCAGATAGAAGAACGCCTTCAGCTGACTTGCGAGCTAGCTTGATGAACTGGTCATCTAGTACTCCGTCGCCTGCTGCGAAAACAATCTTCGAACCTGAGTCACGAAGCTGCTTTACGAATACTGCAGCCTGTGAGAAGTAACCTGTGTAGATAACTGCTGTTGCCTTAGCCTTCTTGATCTTTGCAATTGTTGCAGTGAAATCTGTAGTTCCTTGTGGTGTTGTGTCCTTACCAACTAGACGACCAGCAAGCGTGATATCTACAGTCTTTGCAAGACCTACTGAGTAGTCAGTTGCATCGTTAACCAAGAACACCTTAGCGTTCTTAACCTTTGATGTTACAAGGCGAGCAAGAGCTGGACCCTGGTAATCATCTGTCAAAACTGCACGGTGGAAGATTGACTTTCCGAAATCGTAAAGTGTTGGGTTAGTTGCTGATGGTGTGATGATTGGTAGACCAGCTGATAGGTACACAGGTAGTGAAACCTTTGATGCGCCTGAGTAAGCAGGACCGACTAGTGCTACTACGCACTCTTCAGCTGCAACCTTAGGAGCGATTGGACCTGCAACTGCTGGATCTCCCTGGTCATCTACTTCGTAAACAACTGGGTCAACATTTGCTGACTTGTTAGCTGCAAGGAACTTCTTTAGTGCGAACTTCACACCGTTAAGCTCGTTGATACCTAGTGCGGCTTCAGGACCTGTTAGTGGACCCTGGTATGCAATCTTTAGCTTGCTTGAGCAAGCAGCTGATGCTGACGGAGCGAATGCAACGAATGATGATGTTGCGATAGCTACGGCAGCTACAACCGCGAGAACGCGATTCTTCTTCATATGTAGTGCCTTTCCTGTTCATGTGTCCCGGGACAGGGAGGTTGAAAGAGTAATGCCAGGGGTGAGCGTAAGACAAGGCGTGGCCACGCTTAAATTGTCTCGGTTTCGTTATAAATGGGATGGCGGTATCACCTATTGAGACAGGTCTGAGAGCTACTTGTCGGGAACTGCGTTGGGGTTAATTACCGCCTCCGCGACCTCTTTCATAGTTAATCGTCGATCCATAGCTGCCCGCTGAATCCATGAGAAAGCTTCAGGTTCGGACAGGTTGAGCGCCTTCATCAGTAAGCCCTTTGCGCGATCGATGAGCTTGCGGGTCTCAAGACGATCATGCAGATCAGCAACTTCATCTGCCAGAGATTTCATCTGGGTATGACGACTAATTGCAATTTCAATAGCTGGCATTAAATCGCCGATAGTAAATGGCTTGACCACATAAGCCATGACGCCGGCATCACGTGCTCGATCTACAAGCTCTTTTTGTGAATATGCGGTCAACATCAATACTGGAGCTATCTCAATGATTTTTTCCGCTGCAGAGATTCCATCTAGTACCGGCATCTTTACATCAAGAATCGCTAGATCTGGTTTGTGTTCTGAGGCTAAATCAATCGCCTCTTGACCATTTGTCGCTTGTGCAACAACTTCATACCCAGCTACTTGCAACATTTCTACAAGATCCATGCGGATTAAAGTTTCATCTTCTGCAACGAGAATCCGAACTGTCATAGCCGATTCTCCCTTCCAGGAAGTACTACGTGAGTGCCCCGAGTCGGATTCGAACCGACACTATGCAGTGTTTGAGACTGCCCTCTCTACCGTTGGAGTACCGAGGCTTTCTGTTGGGCAATCTTAGCGGTATGCAGGTACTACGCCGCCAACTGCATCGCCTACGCGGTGAACACGCATAGCGTTAGTTGAGCCAGGAATTCCTGGAGGTGATCCCGCGACGATGACGACATTTTCACCCTCATGAGCGCGACCTGATTGAATCAACAAGGTGTCGGCTTGCTTCACCATTTCATCGGTGTGCTTGACCATTGGGGTTACCTCTGGCTCTACGCCCCATGACAAGGCTAGACGGTTATAAGTTCCGACCTCAGGTGTGAAAGCAAGAATTGGAATTGGTGAACGAAGACGTGCCATACGGCGAGCTGAGTCACCGGATTGAGTGAAAGTAACTAAGTACTTTGCGCCAACAATTGAACCTACTTCAGCGGCAGCACGTGTAATTGCGCCACCCTTAGTCTTAGGTGTCGTGCGCAACGCACGGATCATTTCAAATCCGCCTTCTTCTGTACGCGCAATAATTCGGGCCATTGTTCGCACCGCTTCAATTGCAAAAGCTCCAACCGAGGTTTCACCTGACAACATCAACGCATCTGCACCATCAAGAACTGCGTTCGCACAATCTGTTGCTTCAGCGCGAGTTGGCGAAGAGTTTGTAATCATTGAATCCAACATTTGGGTTGCAACAATTACTGGTTTTGCGGCTTCACGCGCTAATTCGATACAACGCTTTTGAACTAGTGGAACCTCTTCAATGGGAAGCTCCACACCAAGATCTCCGCGCGCAACCATGATGCCATCAAAGGCAGCAACGATCTCTTCTAGATTTTCTACTGCTTGTGGCTTTTCGATCTTTGCAATTACAGGAATCCGGAAACCAACTTCATCCATGATTCGGTGGACATCATCAACATCCGCGGCGTTGCGAACAAATGACAGCGCAATAAAATCTGCACCGGCGCGCATTCCCCAGCGAAGATCGTCAATATCTTTTTCAGATAATGCTGGAACCGAAACTGCAACGCCTGGAAGGTTAATTCCCTTGTTGTTACTTACAGCTCCCGGCTGGATAACGATTGTGACGACATCATTACCCTTAACCTCTAGAACTTCTACTGTAACTTTTCCATCATCAATGAGGATTCGATCGCCGGGCTTGCAATCTCCGGGCAAACCTTTGTAGGTAGTTCCAACGCGTTCCTTGGTGCCTTCAATTTCATCAGTTGTAATTGTGAAAATGTCGCCACGTTCTAATTCATGTGGGCCATTGGCAAAACGAGCTAAACGAATCTTGGGACCTTGTAGGTCAACCAAAATTGCCACTGGCTTGCCAGCAGCCTTTGCAGCTTCGCGAACTCGATCAAGACGGTTTTGGTGCTCGTCATATCCACCGTGGGACAGGTTGAGGCGGGCCATATTCATGCCTGCTTCGATGAGCTCCTTTACCTTCTCAGGAGATTCAACCGCTGGACCCATCGTGCAAACAATTTTCGCTCTACGCATGTATCTACCTTAAACCATTAGTGGACGGTCGGTTGGCTCGATAGGCGCAGGAAGCTGGGTGCGCCCAGTGAGATATTTATCAACTGCAGCTGCTGCACTTCGACCTTCAGCGATTGCCCACACGATCAATGATTGACCACGACCAGCATCACCTGCAACGAAGATTCCTTCTTCAGATGTTTGGAAGTTCTCATCGCGCTTGATATTGCCACGCTCATCTAATTCAACTGATAACTGCGTAATCAAGGATGATTTTTCAGGACCGGTAAATCCCATCGCCATGAAAACAAAGTCACATGGGATCTCTTTTTCAGTACCTGGAACTGGTTCAAACTTTCCATTAACAAATTGGGTTTCAACAATCTTGATTGCGCGAAGATTTCCTTGACCATCCCCCAAGAACTCTTCGGTGCTGACAGAGAACATGCGGTTGTCTTTTTCTTCATGTGCACTAGAAACGCGATAAATCATTGGGTAAGTCGGCCATGGTTGACCTGACGGGCGTTCATCTGATGGACGCGGCATGATCTCAAGCTGAGTCACACTTGCTGCACCTTGACGTATGGATGTACCCAAGCAATCTGCACCTGTGTCTCCGCCACCAAGAATTACAACATGCTTACCTGCAACGTTGATCGGTGGAGTTTCAATCTCACCAAGTGCCTGCTTGTTGCCCCACGGCAAGAACTCCATCGCCTGATAAATGCCCTTTAATTCGCGACCCTTGATTGAAAGATCACGCCACTGTGTTGAACCGACAGCTAGAACGACTGCGTCGTACTTCTTTCGCAGATCAGAGCCGGTGAGTTCATTTCCAACATCTACACCTGGACGGAAACGAGTTCCCTCTTTTTCCATCTGTTCTAAGCGGCGATCAAGAATGTGCTTTTCCATCTTGAACTCTGGAATTCCATAACGCAATAGCCCGCCGATCTTGTCTGCGCGTTCGTAAACCGCAACTGTGTGACCAGCGCGAGTCAACTGCTGAGCTGCAGCCAATCCAGCTGGGCCGGAACCAATTACGGCAATCGTCTTACCTGTAAGGCGATCTGGTGGCATTGGCTTTACATTTCCTGCACCAAAAGCCTCTTCAATTGTGCGAAGTTCAATCTGCTTAATTGTTACCGCGTCGCGATTAATGCCTACAACACATGCGGTTTCACAAGGTGCAGGACATAAGCGACCAGTGAACTCTGGGAAGTTATTGGTTGCATGCAGGCGATCGATCGCTTCATTCTTATCGCCGCGGTACATCAAATCATTCCATTCAGGAATCAAATTTCCGAGTGGGCAACCATTGTGGCAAAACGGAATACCACAGTCCATGCAACGTCCTGCTTGCTTTTGAAGATGTTCGAAGCTCTGTGGTTCATACACTTCGCGCCAATCTTTGATGCGAACATCAACCGGGCGACGCTTTGGAGTTTCGCGTGGCGTGGTCATAAAACCCTTTGGATCAGCCATTTGCTGCAACCTCCATAACTAATGCATCAACCGGTAAGCCTTCACGTGTTGCTCGCTCCATCGCGGCAAGTACACGTGCGTAGTCGCGCGGCATAATCAATGAGATTCGGGAAACTCCCTTATCCCAATCCTTCAAGAGCCCTTGAGCGATTTCAGATCCTGTCTCTGCAAAGAACTTTGAAATGTGATCCTTCAAAATCTCTTTCTGGTCCTCAGGAACAGCAAGTACATCGACCATGTCTGCATTTACATTTGCAGTATCAAGATCAAGAACATAGGCACGTCCACCAGACATACCCGCAGCAATATTGCGACCAGTACGTCCTAGAACAACAACGGTTCCGCCGGTCATATATTCGCAACCATGATCGCCAATACCTTCAACGATCGCAAGGGCGCCTGAGTTACGGACACAGAAACGCTCTCCCACTACGCCGCGAATAAAGATTTCTCCGGCGGTTGCGCCGTAACCAATTACGTTTCCGGCAATCACATTGTCCTGTGACGGGAAACTCGCCTTAACATCTGGACGAACGACTACTCGACCACCAGAAATTCCCTTACCGACGTAATCGTTAGAATCTCCATAGAGGCGAATTGCAACACCTTGTGGGATAAATGCACCCAGTGATTGACCCGCAGATCCATGCAAAGTGACATCGATAGTTCCGGCAGGTAAACCTTCAGCGCCGTACTTACGCGTTACTTCAGCGCCAAGCATTGTTCCGACGGTACGGTTCACATTTCGTACAGGTAGATCGATCTTTACCGCTTCGCCCTTTGTGAGCGCTGGTTGGGCAAGTTCAATCAACTTGTTATCAAGAGCCGCATCTAAACCATGATCCTGCTTAACTGTGTTGTGAAGCGCGCTGTCTACATCTGGGCGAACCAACAGCGGCTCAAGGTTTAATCCTGATGCCTTCCAATGATCGACAGCCTTGCGAGTATCAAGGAATTCAACATGACCAATTGCTTCTTGAAGAGTTCTGAAACCAAGCTGTGCCAAGATTTCACGAACCTCTTCAGCAATATATTCAAAGAATGTTTCAACAAACTCTGGCTTACCGCTGAACTTCTTACGAAGCTCTGGGTTCTGCGTTGCAACACCTACTGGACATGTATCTAAGTGGCATACGCGCATCATGATGCAACCAGATACAACTAGTGGTGCGGTTGCAAAGCCATACTCTTCGGCGCCAAGTAGGGCTGCAATAACAACATCTCGTCCAGTTTTTAACTGTCCATCTGCCTGAACAACGATGCGATCGCGCAAACCATTGAGTAACAAGGTCTGTTGAGTTTCAGCTAGACCTAGCTCCCATGGTGCACCTGCATGCTTAAGAGATGTAAGAGGCGAAGCTCCCGTTCCACCATCATGGCCTGAAATCAAAACAACATCTGCGTGCGCCTTTGAGACACCAGCGGCAACGGTTCCAACTCCAACTTCAGCAACAAGCTTGACGTGAACACGTGCATTCTTATTTGCATTCTTAAGATCGTGAATAAGTTGCGCAAGATCTTCAATTGAATAAATATCGTGATGCGGTGGTGGTGAAATAAGACCAACGCCAGGTGTTGAATAACGCGCCTTAGCGATCCATGGATACACCTTGTTACCTGGCAACTGACCACCCTCGCCAGGCTTTGCACCCTGTGCGATTTTGATCTGAATATCATCGCTATTAACTAGGTAATTACTAGTGACACCAAAGCGTCCTGATGCAACCTGCTTGATCGCAGAACGCTTGGAATCACCATTTGCCATCGGAATAAAGCGCTCTGGCTCTTCTCCACCTTCACCGGTATTGGATTTTCCACCAATACGGTTCATCGCAATCGCCAAAGTTTCATGAACCTCTGCAGATACCGATCCGTATGACATTGCACCGGTCGAGAATCGCTTAATGATTGCGCTGATTGGTTCAACTTCGTCAATAGAAATTGGAGGATTTACTCCATCTTTAAATTGGAATAGACCGCGCAAGGTCATTAGACGCTTGCTCTGCTCATTAACTCGACTTGTGTAGCGCTTGAAGATGTCGTAACGCTTATTGCGGGTTGAGTGCTGCAAGGTAAATACAGTCTCTGGATCAAAGAGGTGCGGTTCACCTTCGCGACGCCACTGGTACTCGCCACCGATTGGCAGACGCTTTGTTCCGGGAACTTCTCCCCCAGGTGGATACGCGATGTGGTGTCGTGCGATAGTTTCTTGTGCGATCACATCGAGGGATACTCCGCCGAGTCGTGAAGTTGTTCCGACAAAGTATTCATCGACAACCTCTTGAGATAAACCAATAGCTTCGAAAACTTGTGCGCCTGTGTACGAGGCGATTGTGCTGATACCCATCTTGGACATCACCTTAAGAACACCCTTGCCGAGACTCTTAATTAAGTTCTTTACAGCCTTTTCAGGTGTGATGCCGGTGATGACGCCTTGAAGCACCAAATCTTCTGCAGACTCCATGGCCAAATATGGATTAACGCAAGCGGCTCCATAGCCAATCAATAAGGCAACATGGTGAACTTCGCGAACATCGCCAGCTTCAACAACGAGGCCAACCTTTGTACGTGTCTTTTCACGGATCAAATGGTGATGAACCGCTGATGTGAGAAGCAATGATGGAATCGGTGCATTTTCAGCATCTCCATCGCGATCTGATAAAACAATAATGCGAGCACCATCATTAATTGCTTGTGAAACCTCTGCCTTTATCTCATTGAGACGCTCGCGCAGCGAGTCTCCCCCATCGGCGATACTGAACAATCCCTTAATGACATGTGCACTAAGGCCTGGATGATCACCATCGGCGTTAACGTGAATAATCTTTGCGAGTTCATCATTGTCGATTACCGGGAAAGCCAAAGAAATTTGTCGACAGCTGCTCGGTCCAGGATCCAGCAAGTTGTGCTCGGGACCCATAGATGTTCCAAGACTTGTAACTAACTCTTCACGAATCGCATCAAGAGGTGGATTGGTTACTTGTGCAAAAAGTTGTGAGAAGTAATCAAAGATTAAACGTGGCTTCTCTGACAGCGCTGCGATCGGAGTATCGGTTCCCATGGAACCAAGTGGCTCCATGCCGTTCTTGGCCATCGGTGTAACCAAGATACGTAGATCCTCTTCGGTATAACCAAATGCGCGTTGACGGCGAACAACAGATGAGTGTGGATACACGATGTGCTCGCGTGCAGGAAGTTCGCTTAACTTAATGATTCCCGCGTGCAACCAATCACCGTATGGAGCTGCGTTTGCTAATCCATCTTTAATTTCGCCATCTTCAATGATTCTGCCTTGTTCGATATCAACTAAGAACATCTTGCCTGGCTGCAAACGGCCCTTACGCTCTACATTTTCAGCTGGAATATCGAGAACACCAACCTCTGATGCAAGAACAACCATTCCATCTTTAGTTACCCAGTAACGTGATGGGCGCAAACCATTGCGATCCAATACCGCGCCAACTTGATGTCCATCTGTGAAAGTTACACATGCAGGGCCATCCCATGGCTCCATCATCGATGCGTGGAATGCGTAGAAATCGCGACGGTTCTGCGGCATCGTTGCATGGTTCTCCCATGCTTCTGGAATCATCATCAAGACTGCATGTGGAAGTGAGCGGCCACCCAGGTACAGAAGTTCGAGAACCTCATCAAATGAGGCAGAGTCTGAGCCAGACATTTCAACGATTGGGAATAAACGCTTCAAATCACCTGGAATCAAATCACTTTGCAGCAGAGATTCGCGAGCGCGCATCCAATTTCGGTTTCCCTTAACTGTGTTGATTTCACCGTTGTGGGCAATAAATCGATAAGGGTGAGCAAGTGGCCATGATGGAAAAGTATTTGTAGAAAAACGTGAGTGAACAAGCGCTAGTGGAGATGCAACTCTTTCATCTGAGAGTTCCGGGAAGAACTCTTCTAGCTGTCCAGTTGTAAGCATTCCCTTGTAAACAATTGTCTGCGATGACAATGATGGGAAGTACAGATCTAAAGCATGCTCGGCGCGTTTGCGCAGACAAAAAGCTAAACGATCTAACTCAATTCCTGTCTCGCCATTTTTTCCGGCTAGAAATAGTTGATGAAAATCTGGCATTACTGACAAGGCGGTCTTGCCCAGAGATGAAGAGTTAATAGGAACTTCACGCCACCCAAGCACGACAAGACCTTCCTCATCGGCAAGCTGGGCAATCGCACTCTTTACATCTGCGCCTTTAGCAACGAATGCAATACCTGTTGCATAAGCATCTGCGGCTGGAAGTTTGAAATCGACTACGGCCTGAAAGTAAGCATCTGGAATTCGAATAAGGATTCCCGCACCATCGCCGCTATCTGGCTCTGCACCGGAAGCACCGCGATGTTCCATATTGCGCAAAGCTGTTAGTGCTTGTGACACGATCTCGTGAGTTGCGACCTTGTTGAGTGTGGCAACCATGGCAACGCCGCAAGCATCATGTTCCTGAGCAGGGTCATAGAGTCCCTGTGCTTGTGGATAATTGGATGCAAGTGCCATGGGCGCGCTCCTACGGATTAGTCCTTACAAATGAAGGGACATCCTTGGCCCGTACTGCCGTGCTTTAAGGTCGAAATCGTAGCAACAAGCAGCCCAATGGGAAGCCTCAAAGGGCGGAAAATTTTGTCCAGCTATTGTGGTCAGATACCGGAGATGTTGGCGATTTTGCCAATTCCAGCGGTGATCGCCATGCCTAGCGCGCCACCAAAAAGCACTCGCACAGTTGGCGGAAGAAGCTTTGAGCCTGCGGTCTTTGCCGAAACAACGCCTGTAATGATGAGGCCTCCAAGGGTAAAGATCACGATGCTCCACGCTTTAGTACCGAGGGTTGGAGCAAAAGCACCAGCAAAGGGAATCAAACCACCCAAGGTAAAGGAGATAGCTGAGGCTATCGCTGCCTGAACAGGTCGAGCCTTGGTGCTTGGGTGTTGGCCAAGCTCATCACGAAGATGGGCTTCCAGTGGATCTTTGTGATGCATCTCCAAAGCAACTTGAAGGGCGAGCTCCGGTGACAAACCTCGATCAATATAAATATGTTGAAGCTCCTTTAACTCCGCTTCTGGATCTGCTGCCAAGTGGGCGATCTCAATTATGCGATCAGACTCTTCAATATCATTTTGCGATCGAACAGAAATGTACTCACCTACCGCCATGGACATTGCTCCTGCGGTAATTCCTGCAACACCTGCAGTTACTAAGAAATCCTGCTTGCCTGCTGCGGCAACACCAATCATTAACGCTGCGGTTGAAACGAGGCCATCATTTGCACCAAGAACGGCAGCACGAAGCCAACCAGCGCGATGGGTGCGGTGTTCTAGATTTCTTTGGTAAACCTCTTCCAGACTCATACTGTGAAGCCTACCTGAGAGTTACTGAATCTTTTTTGAGGCGCGAGCGAAATAGAGCGCTGCCCCTGCCCCAACAATCACACTCACCCAGACATTTACGCGCAAGCCTGCGATTGTATTGGCGGTATCAATACGAATTAACTCGATGAAGAATCGTCCTAGGCAATAAGTTGCAACGTATAACGCAAAGGATTGACCAGCTTTGAGACTCTTTCCAAATTTAAGGATCACAATGGCAATGACGGTGCACCAGATCGCTTCATATAAGAATGTTGGATGAAAAGATTCAAATTGAGTGTATCCATTTGGTCGATACCTCATCGGAATATCAACCGCCCACCATGTATTTAAAGGTTTTCCAAAGAGTTCGCCGTTAAACCAATTACCAAAACGACCAATCGCTTGTGCCAACAAAATTCCAGGAGCTAAGGCATCGGCGAAAACTGCAAATGATGGAAGCTCAACGGTGCGAGCTAGTGATCGATAACGAAGATAAGCCCCGAGCAAGCCGATTGAGATTGCGCCCCAAATGCCCAGCCCGCCTTCCCAAATCTTGAAGGCATCCAGCGGTTCTCCGTTTTTTCCAAAGTAAGCGTTGGGCGATGAAATCACATGATAAATACGCCCGCCGATGATTCCTGATGGAACAGCGACGATTGCAACTTCGGAAACTATCGATTGACCCTGAACTGTTTTAAAGTTAAAACGCTTTCCGCCTAACCAAATAGCTATCGCGATTCCGGTGATGATGCACAGGGCGTAATAGTGGATAGTTAAAGGACCAAGCTCCAGCACCGAGCGTGCTGGAGTTGGGAAAGCAAGAAGCAAGTTTTAGCCAGCCTCAACAGCTGATTTGAACTCATCAAGTACGAATGCGTTTTGTGAACGCTCCCACTTCTTACCATTGATAAAGACTGTTGGAGTTCCTTGGACGCCAAACTTGCTCATCGAATCGTAATTTGCTTGGACCAGATCAACCTTTGAGCCCTTGTTGACACAGTTTTCAAATGTTGTAGATGTAATGCCAATCTTCTTGCCCATCTTGACAAGTGTTTCGTTGCTCCAGAAACCAGAGTTTTCTAGCGGAGATTGAACAGCGTAAAGAGCCTTATGGAAATCTAAGTACTGACCTTCATCTGCTGCACAGAATGAAGCGTTTGCTGCACGCACTGACTCATCGCCTAGGAAAGATAGGACGTGGTAGCGAACATTCGCCTTCTTCTCGCGAACAAGTGATTCGAGGTATGAACCATTTGCATCAGCAAATAATTTACACACTGGGCACTGTGGATCTTCCCAAACATCAATAGTTGTTGCGGCACCGTTATCAAAGGAAATTGCTGAACCGTTTGCTGTATCAATAGTTGAAGTAACCGCTGGCTTTAACGTTGTTCCATCTAAGCCTGCAAGTGAGGCACTCTCTTTGCTGTTTTGGCTAAAGAGTGAGAAAACAACTCCGGTAACAACAACCAGCGCAACCATCGCGATGACGATCCAACGGGTCGTGTTATCTGTGCTCTTTGCAGCTTGCTTTGCCATTATTACTCCTCGATTGGTTGAGCTGGTTTTTCAATACTGAGCTTTCCGTATGGGAAAAGGTATAGATAAAGGGCGGTTAGAGCCAAGCCGAAATCCCGCATGATTTCTGTGAAATAAGCGCGATGAACCTGAGACTTCAAAGATGGGTCTATCTCGCCTCCACCACCGAAGCAACCGCAATCGATTAATAGGCCGCGAGCCCAAACAGAAGCGATCGCTCCGATGAAGACAACCATCAGGACTCCGCTAAAAACTGCCGATAGTCGGACCATAATTCCAACAATCAGAAGTAACCCAACTGCAACCTCAAGCCATGGCAAGGCGTAGCCAACCAGATGAGCTAACTCCGTCGGCAAAATTTTGTACGCAGCGGTCGCGTTCGCAGATTCAGTTGGCTTGCCAACCTTAAGGCCGCCAGCAACTAAAAGAACTCCGCCCAGAACAAGACGACCAATCAACGTTATCCATGGCTGATTCTTAACAAGAAAAGTTTTCATCGACCCTCACGAACTCCTAGCGCTAGCTCTTTGGCCAGATGTGAAATCGCATCCAACCCATCTTGCTCACTTTTTGCTTCAAGAAGTAATTTAATAAATGCCGATCCTACGATGACACCATCGGCGTATGCGGCAAGTGATTTTGCTTGTTCGCGTGTTGAGACTCCCAGGCCTACAGAAATCGGAAGTTCTGTAACTGAACGAACACGGGAAACCAGATTGCTCGCATCGGATGAAACGCTAGTTCGCGTTCCGGTAACTCCCATCAAGCTTGCCGCATATACAAATCCACCGGTCTTTGCAGTGACATCTGCCAATCGTGAATCACTGGTGCTTGGTGCGACTACATAAATTGGATTGATCTTGCTCTTGTTGGTCGCTGCGAGCCAACGATCAGACTCTTCAATTGTTAGATCTGGGGTAATAACACCCGATCCCCCGTTGTCTGCGATTGATTGCGCAAACTCATCGACGCCATATCGTTCGATGGGATTCCAATATGTCATGACTACTGCAGCAACACCTGTGTCCGTTGCAACCTTGAGAGCCGCAAATACATCTGCGGCATTGGTTCCACCCTTAAGAGAAATCTCAGCCGCTTCTTGAATTACAGGTCCATCCATAACTGGATCGCTATATGGAAAACCAATTTCAATCGCATCTACGCCCGCAGCGGCCAAAGCCTGAATTGCTTTCGCGCAACCCTGTTGCGATGGAAAACCTGCCGGAATGTATGCGATTAACGCCGCGCGATTTTCCGCACGGACCTTTGCCATAACCACATCAAGTTGTGTCATTACAGTGGAATTCCAAAGTACTGAGCGGCGGTTTGTACATCTTTGTCACCGCGACCGGAAAGGTTGATTAACAAATTTGCTTGTGGTCCTAGCTCTTTTCCAACAAGAATCGCACCGGCTAAAGCGTGAGCGGTTTCAATTGCAGGAATTATGCCTTCCGTTCTGCTGAGCAATGAAAATGCCGCCATTGCCGCATCATCATTAATCGCACGGTACTCAGCGCGACCTATGTCATGTAAGTAAGCATGCTCTGGACCTACACCTGGGTAATCCAAACCTGCAGAGATCGAATGTGATTCGACGGTTTGACCATTTGCATCTTGCAAAACATATGAACGCGTTCCGTGCAAAACCCCTGGGGTTCCACCTGTGATTGTTGCTGCGTGACGTCCAGTTTCTACGCCATCGCCACCGGCTTCAAGCCCAATAAGTCGTACCCCTGCATCAGGGATAAATGCATTAAAGATTCCAATCGCATTTGATCCGCCACCAACACAAGCAAGAATCGCATCTGGCAATCTTCCGGTTAGCGCGAGCATTTGTTCGCGCGCTTCTTCGCCAATTACTTTGTGAAAATCACGAACCATGGTTGGAAAAGGATGTGGGCCAGCAACGGTTCCCAATAAGTAATGTGTATCGGCAACATTGGTTACCCAATCACGCATCGCCTCATTGATTGCATCCTTCAAAGTGCGAGATCCTGAGGTAACAGGAACAACTTCAGCACCCAGCAATTTCATACGAGCAACGTTGAGCGCTTGACGACGTGTGTCCTCTTCACCCATGTACACAACGCAATGAAGACCCATCAATGCAGCTGCAGTTGCTGAGGCAACACCATGCTGTCCGGCACCGGTTTCAGCGATGATGCGCTTCTTGCCCATGCGCTTCGTAAGTAATGCTTGACCTAAAACATTATTGATCTTGTGTGAACCGGTGTGATTGAGATCTTCACGCTTAAGGAAGATTCGTGCGCCACCGGCATGCTCTGAAAATCGCTTTGCTTCGGTGATGATGCTTGGACGACCGGTATAACTCTTATGAAGTTCGGCTAATTCAGCTAAAAACTGTGGGTCTTGTTGCGCAGTGTTGTGAGCGATCTCAAGTTCGTTCAGTGCGCCAATAAGAGCTTCGGGCACAAAGCGTCCGCCGTACTCTCCGAAGTGCCCCGCGCTGCTCATAGTTCAAGCCTACCGAGCAATTGGTCGATCGCAACCGATGGTGATCCCGAGCGAACAAGGGCCTCGCCCACCAGAATCGCTGTCGCTCCACACTGTTGAGCAAACTCCACATCTTGACGAGTTGAAATTCCAGATTCTGCTACTCGTGCAATTGTCAAAGGAATCTGAGGAATTAACTCAGCAAATGCCTGTGCATCAACATCCAAAGTCTTTAAATTTCGTGAGTTAACTCCAATAATGTCTGGTGAGATTTCAAGTGCTCGTTCTAACTCATCATGGGTGTGAACCTCGATTAATGATCGCATTCCCAATTCTTTGGCTAAATGAAAGTAATCATCCAACTGATTCTTACTCAAGGCGGCAACGATCAATAGAACGACATCTGCGCCATGTGCTCGTGCCTCATAAAATTGATAATCATCAATCATGAAATCCTTGCGAAGAATCGGCAGATCAACCGCTTTTCTTACCGCATCTAGATCTGCAAGCGATCCCCCAAAACGACGTTGCTCAGTTAAAACGCTAACAACATGTGCGCCGGCTTCTTCATACTGCGCTGCCAGTCCAGCCGGATCGGTGATCGATGCAAGAGATCCCTTACTTGGCGAGGATCGCTTAACCTCTGCAATTAATGAGATTTGTTCAGTTAATAGAGGCGGAAGACAATCGCGAACCGGCGGTGCAACTTCAAGCGCCTCGTGTAACTTCCCCATCGGGATTCGTCGAGCCGCCAAATCTTCGCGCACGCCTTCAATGATCGAATCTAAAACGCTCATAGCTTTTCATCCGTGGTTGGATCGATTCCGTGATCTAGCGAACTCCAGGTGTTTAGTTGACGTGGTTTGCGCTCATAACGAGATGAGAGATTGAATCGCTTTGAAATCACTATTACCACTGCGAAAACAGCAATGAGCGAGATCAATACAGGCAAGAAATCATTCATGAGGATTGCGCCAATCGATTTGCCGCATGCACTGCGGTCAAAACCGCTGCGGCTTTATTGCGGCACTCTTGATTCTCAGATTCGGGATCTGAATCTGCTACAACACCTGCACCTGCTTGAACATATGCGGTGCCCTTATGGAGCAATGCAGTTCTGATTGCGATGCATGTATCAAGATTTCCCGTGAAATCGATGTAACCAACAATGCCACCGTACACACCGCGACGGGTTGTCTCGAGCTCCTCAATGATCTCCATAGCACGGGGTTTTGGAGCACCTGACAAAGTTCCTGCAGGAAATACCGAAAACAGCGCATCCACTGGAGAAGCGCTCTTCGAAAGTTTTCCAATAACGGTAGAGACAATATGCATGACATGTGAGTAACGCTCAATGTGCATGAAGTCGACAACCTCAACACTTCCAGCAGAGCAGACTCGACCCAAATCATTTCTACCAAGATCAACGAGCATCAAGTGTTCTGCGCGTTCCTTAGGATCGGCTAACAGCTCCTCACCCAGGCGATGATCTTCTTCGGGGTTTGCAGAACGCTTACGTGTTCCTGCAATTGGATGAATCATCACATCCTCTTGATTAACTTTAACCAGTGCCTCTGGACTTGAACCAACAATTTCAATTCCGTCGGTAAAGCGGAACAAATACATGTATGGAGATGGATTATTGAGACGTAGCATTCTGTACACATCGATCGCATCCGCTGTACAAGGCATTGCAAAGCGCTGAGACAAAAC
>CAYNYE010000001.1:0-39508 GCA_964401345.1 uncultured Candidatus Planktophila sp. | reverse complement strand
TGTACACATCGATCGCATCCGCTGTACAAGGCATTGCAAAGCGCTGAGACAAAACAACTTGAAAAGCGTCACCAGCAAGGAGTTCTTCGTTTACTTGCGCGATGTTCTTCTTGTAATCATCCGAAGAAATGTTTGCGACGTAATCAGGCAATGAAAAATCTGGAATCGCAGCAGCATCACCTGGCAATGAATTCGATAAATCTGACTGCATTCGGTCTAATCGTTCGATGCATGATGCATACGCCTCATCAATTCGATCATCGCTGCCATCCCAATTAATTGCATTTGCGATCAATGTGATGGTGCCATCGCTGTGATCCATCACCGCTAGATCACTTGTTAACATAAAGGAAAGTTCAGGAAGCGGAAGATCTTTGTGCGCCAGTGATGGCAGTTTTTCTAGACGTCGAACTACGTCATACCCCATGAACCCAACTAAGCCACCGGTTAATGGTGGCAAGCCAGGGATCTTGGGTGATTTCAAATGAGCTGCAGATAACCGCAATGCTTCTAGAGGATCGATTCCTGTTGGCGCACCTGCTGGCGTAGTTCCTTGCCAATACGCCACACCATCTTTTTCACTCAAAGTTGCTTCGCTACGGACTCCAATAAAGGAGTATCGAGACCATGCGCCACCATGTTCAGCTGATTCTAGAAGAAATGTATTGGCTGCGTTCTTTGCTAACTTCTTATAGACACCTAAAGGTGTTTCAGAATCTGCCAGTAGTTTGCGCGATACAGGGATCACATTTGAAACCTTTGCGTATGCACGAAACTCTTCGAGATTCATCCTTACGATCGCATTTCTAGCGGAGTGTGAAAGCAGCTTCGATCCCCTGTGTGGCAAGCCGCACCGGTTTGAATCACTTGAAGAATCAGGGCATCTCCATCGCAATCTAAAGCGATTGATTGAACATCTTGAAAGTGGCCAGATGTTGCACCCTTAACCCACAACTCATTTCTACTGCGAGACCAATAGGTTGCTTTTCCAGTAGTCAACGTCAGTTCAAGGGATTGAGCGTTCATGTACGCCAACATCAACACTTCTTTGCTCGATGAATCCTGAACAATCGCAGGGATTAAAGCATCTGGATCCTTCAAAAGTGCAGCTACCTGCGGATCCAAAGTTGTCATGTGCTTATTCTGCCTTACTAGGCGGTCACGGCGCGCACTGGATAATTGTGCTTGCCCAGATACCTTTTCACATCTCCGATTCGATGGACTCCGAAGTGAAAAACACTTGCCGCCAGCAAAGCATCCGCCCCAGCATCCAAAGCGGCGGAGAAATCTTCAAGTGCTCCCGCTCCTCCACTGGCGATCAAAGGAACCTTAGATACTGCGCGAACGGCGGTAATCATTCCGATGTCATATCCAGCCCGGGTTCCGTCGGCATCCATTGAGTTAAGAAGAATCTCGCCAACACCTAAAGCACATGCCTGTTCAACCCAAGCAAGTGCATCAACTCCGGCGCTTTGGCGGCCACCATGTGTTGTTACTTCAAACCCTGATTCAGTCCGCGCACGTCGAGCATCTACTGAAAGAACCAATACCTGCGAACCAAAGCGATCAGCGATTTCAGCGATCAATTGGGGACGAGCTAACGCGGATGTATTGATCGAAACCTTGTCAGCACCTGCACGCAGCAAACGATCGACATCCTCAACCGATCTAATGCCACCACCAACTGTTAGCGGAATAAACACTTGCTCTGCAGTTCGTCGAACAACATCAAGGGTTGTTTCACGACCAGCAACACTTGCTGAAATGTCTAAGAAAGTTAACTCATCTGCACCTTCAGTGTTGTACAACGATGCCATTTCAACTGGATCGCCAGCATCAACTAAATCTGTGAAATTAACACCCTTAACTACCCGACCATCGGTGACATCTAAACAAGGGATTATTCGGACCGATAGTGTCATTTACCGCTGACCTTTAACGCTTCCTCCAAAGTGAACTTTCCTGCATATAAAGCTTTTCCAACGATCGCTCCTTCAACACCTGTGCTGCGAAGAGCAGCAAGAGCGGCAATGTCATCTAAAGAAGAGATTCCACCGCTAGCGATTACTGGTTTGTTTGTTGCGGCACATACCGATTTCAGTAGCTCAATATTTGGGCCAGCCAAGGTTCCATCCTTAGCTACATCTGTAACAACATATCGTGCACAACCATCGCGATCTAAACGTTGCAAGGTTTCAAATAAATCTCCACCCTCCTTAGTCCAACCGCGGGCGGCCAAGGTATGACCTCGAACATCAAGACCGACAGCGATTCGATCGCCATGTTCTGCAATTACACGTGCGGTCCATTCGGGATCTTCTAACGCTGCAGTTCCTAAATTAACTCGGCGACACCCTGTAGCAAGAGCGCGTCGCAAAGATTCATCATCGCGAATTCCACCTGAAAGTTCTACTTTGATATCTAACTTTCCAACAACCTCTGCTAACAATGCAGAGTTTTCGCCACGACCGAATGCTGCATCAAGATCTACCAGGTGTAGCCATTCAGCTCCTGCAGCTTGAAATTCGAGCGCCACATCAAGCGGAGCGCCATAAACACTTTCTTTATCAAGCTCGCCCTGAACCAATCGAACCGCGCGGCCATCCTTCACATCAACCGCTGGTAATAGTTCTAGATAACTCATAGCGATCCCACCCAATTCTTAATCAATGCCAACCCTGCAGCTCCGGATTTTTCTGGGTGAAACTGTGTGGCGCTGACATAACCATCTTCGACCGCAGCTAGGAATTTCTCGCCATGAGTGCTCCACGCCTGTGTTTTTCCGACAGCATTCTTTGCAGCATATGAGTGCACAAAGTAAAAGGACTCAGTTTCGACCCCTTTGAATAAAACAGAAGCAGAATCACTTTCAACTGTGTTCCAACCCATGTGCGGCAAGATCGGCGCAGCTAACTGTGAAACAACTCCGTCCCAAACACCAATACCGGCATGTGAACCAGTTTCTGCATGTTCAGTTCCTTCGCTAAACATAATTTGCATTCCAATGCAGATGCCTAAAGTTGGTCTCTCTTTTACAAGACGTTCACGAACTATTGAGGCACCATCAATCGCATTTAATCCATTCATGCATGCAGCAAAAGCTCCAACACCAGGAACAACCAAACCCTCTGCTTCTAAGGCAATAGAACGATCCGATGTAACAACAACATCTTTTCCTGCGGTTGCAAAAGCCCGCTCTGCAGATCGAAGATTTCCAGAGCCGTAATCAAGAATGGCTATCAAAGAGAACCTTTAGTCGATGGGATTCCTGCAACTCTTCCATCAAGAGAGACTGCATCACGCAATGCGCGAGCAACAGCCTTGAACTGTGCTTCAAATACGTGGTGCGCGTTGCGACCTTCTAAAACGCGAATATGTAGCGCGATGCGTGCCTCGGCAACGATTGATTCCCAGATGTGCTTTCCAAGTGTCGTATCAAAGGTTCCAATAAGTTCAACGATCTCTGGCTGACGGTGGACAAGGTAGGGACGACCTGAAAGATCTACCGCCGCTTGAACAAGAACCTCATCCAAGGGAACCATCGAGTCACCAAAGCGACGAATGCCCGCCTTATCCCCCAACGCTTCGCGCAGTGCTTGACCAAAAGCTAAAGAGGTATCTTCGACTGTGTGGTGCGAGTCAACATCAACATCACCAGTTGTCTTTACCGTTAAATCAAAACCAGAGTGCTTGCCCAATTGAGACATCATGTGATCAAAGAATGGAACCCCTGTAGCAACATCGATGATGCCCTGTCCATCTAAATTGATCTCAACGAGTACATGCGACTCTTTAGTCTTTCTTTCGACGCGTGCTGTTCTCATGGGTATCTCCTTTAAATGAGCTCTTTGAGGGCTGAAATAAACAATTGATTCTCGGCTTCATTGCCAATGGTGACTCTTAAGTACCCTGATAATCCCACATCTCTAATCAGAACACCCTTTTCAAGCATGGCAGACCACAGTTGTGGCGCTTCCTGCTTAAAACCTGTGAAGAGAATGAAGTTGGCGCTACTTGGAATCGTGGTTAATCCCATGGTGTGAAGCTCAGTGACTATGGCCTCGCGCGCAGCAATAAGGGTTGAAACCCCTGCCAATAATTCGGAGCGATGATCAATCGCAACTTGAGCTGCAGCTTGAGTGAGTGCGCTCAAGTGGTACGGCAAACGAACAATCATCATCGCATCTTTAACCGCTTGATCGCTTACCAAGTAGCCGACACGAGCTCCGGCGAAAGCGAAGGCCTTGCTCATTGTTCGGATAACAATTACGTGAGGATTATTGGTGATCAATGTGACCGCTGAGATCTCCTGTGAAAACTCAGCATAGGCCTCATCAACGACGAGCAAGCCACCAACTGTTTTTGCAGCATCGGCCAAAATTTGAATTGCATCAATTGTCACCGCACCACCCGTTGGATTGTTAGGTGTTGTTATAAAGGTCAAGGTTGGTTTGTGCTTGAGAATCTCTGAAACAGCATCAGCGGTATTGAGAGAGAAATCTGGGTTACGTTTTCCATCGATCCATTGCGCTCCAGTTGTCTTTGCAATTATTGGATGCATTGAATATGAAGGGGTAAAGCCCAAGACAGAGCCTTGAGCAAATGCCAAGAAGATCGATTGAATGATTTCATTTGAGCCGTTGGCCGCCCAGATATTTTCTACTGAAAACTTAGTACCGCTTTGCTCATTGATGTAAGTGGCTAACTGCGTGCGCAGCTTAGTTGCATCGCGATCCGGGTAACGATTCAAATCTGCAGCTACCGCTGAAATTGCATCGGTGATCGCTTTTTGTAAACCAATTGATGGCGGGTAAGGGTTTTCATTGGTGTTCAAAGATGCGCGTGCTGGAACTTGTGGAGCGCCATATGGTGAGAGCGGTCGTAAACTCTCACGCAGAGGCAGCCAACTTGGCCACGCCATTACAGATTCTCCAAGCGAACAGTCATCGCTTCACCGTGAGCAGGTAAATCCTCAGAGTTTGCAAGAGTGACAACGGTGTCAACAATGTCGGTGAAAGCCTTTTGGCCGTACTCAATAAAGTGCAAACCACGCAAGAAAGTCTGCACCGATAAACCGCTGGAGTGGCATGCGCAACCACCAGTTGGAAGTACGTGGTTTGATCCTGCTGAGTAATCGCCCAATGAAACAGGTGAGAATCTTCCGATAAATACTGCACCTGCGTTTCGGATCTCTTCTGCATCACTTCGCGAATTACGGGTTTGAATTTCGAGGTGTTCTGCCGCATATGCGTTAACAACATCCAAGCCTTGTGCGATGTCATCAACTAACGCAATCGCAGATTGAACCCCGCTCAGCGCGGTCTTGATTCGATCAGAATGCTTGGTTTTTGCAACACGATGGGTGAGCTCAACTTCAACCGCCTTGGCTAACTCTGGTGAATCGGTTACAAGTACAGCTGCAGCAATAACATCGTGTTCTGCTTGGCTAATCAGATCCGCAGCAACATCTGCAGCGATCGCTGATGAGTCGGCCAAGACCGCAATCTCAGTTGGTCCCGCCTCTGAATCGATACCGATAATTCCACGGAGCGCGCGCTTAGCTGCTGCGACGTAAATGTTTCCAGGTCCGGTCACTAAGTCAGCTTTTTCGCAAACACCTTCCATGCCATAGGCAAAGAGAGCAATCGCTTGCGCTCCCCCTACGGCATACACCTCAGTGATTCCGAGCAAGGCACATGTTGCAAGAATTGTTGGGTGTGGCAATCCATCAAAATCTTTTTGTGGTGGAGATGCAACGGCAATTGATTTCACCTGTGCAATTTGTGCAGGGATGACATTCATCATCACACTGCTTGGGTAAACCGCACGTCCTCCTGGAACATACAAGCCCACACGATCAACTGGAATCCACTTTTCGGTAACCGTTCCGCCATCTACAACAGTTGTTGTGGTGTCACTGCGCAACTGATCTTGGTGGACCTTTGTAATACGAGTTATTGAAAGCTCTAAGGCGGCACGGATGGCTGGATCTAGTTGTGCCAGCGCCGCAGCTAAAGCGGTTTGAGGCACTCGAATACTTGGTGGCTTTACTCCATCAAACTCTTGGGCCAGTGAAATGAGATCGGCTTCCGTGCCCTTCTTCACTCTTTCCAGAATTGGCTCGATTAAAACCATTGCATCGGCAACGTTGAGCGTTGCTCGTGGGAGTTCAGCGTTGTATTGCGCTTTAGACAGGGATCGTCCGCGAAGGTCTACGGTACGAATCATTGGGCAATTGTATCGGCAAGGCGGTGTTCCTCGCCCTTTAATTTATGCCAGGCAGTTAGGCCCCAAAATTGATTTCAAATCAGCGCTCAAACTTGGCGATGATGTGATCAAAGCATCTACCTTCATGACGGTACTGGTTCCATTATCCAAGAGCTGTAAATGCACTTCACGTTTTCCGGGGTGTGAGCGCAAGATCTCTTTAATGCGATCTACCACTGGCGGTGTGCACTGCTGAATAGGAAGTGAAATCACCAGTGGACCTGTAGGTCCAGCGTTGATATCTGGCATCGACATTTCAAGTGCGGTGAAGCGCAGAGCATCTTCACGGCGATCTACTCGTCCTCTGATTGTAACAATACGGTCTTCAGTCAGTGACATCGAATACTGGTTATAAGTATTTGCGAAGAAGAGAACTTCAAGTGCGCCTTCGAGATCTTCGACAGTTACTACAGCCCATGATGCTCCTTGACGAGAAACCTTACGTGTAACACTTGTAATCAAACCGCCAATAGTCACGATGGATTCGTGTTGTGCGCCATCATCAACCAGCTGGCTAATCGACATATCTGTGTTTGCACGTAAGACATGTTCAACGCCAAGCAATGGGTGGTCTGACACATACAAACCCAACATCTCGCGTTCATAGGAAAGCAGCATCGCTTTATCCCATTCACCTGTTGGAACTTCAATATCCAAGCCCGACACCGCAGTGACAGACTCGCCACCAAAGAGATCAAACTGTCCGATCGCTTCTGCGCGCTTTGATTCAATCACCGAATCAATAGCTTCTAGGTGAACTGCGATCAAACCCTTGCGAGTAGATCCCAAAGAGCCAAAAGCTCCAGCTTTGATTAAAGATTCAATGGTCTTCTTGTTGCACACCTGTGCATCGACCTTGGCCAAGAAATCTCCGAATGATGTGTAGCGACCCTTGGAATCACGTGCGCTCTTAATGGAGGCGACAACACCTTCGCCCACATTTCTAATAGCAGCTAACCCAAATCGAATATCTGCACCTCGTGGTGTGTACTCAGCATCAGATTCATTGACATCTGGTGGCAAGACCTTGATACCCATGCGACGACATTCAGATAAGTACAAGGCTGATTTGTCTTTATCATCGCGGACAGATGTCAGCAGCGCGGCCATGTACTCAGTTGGATAATTGGCCTTGAGATATGCGGTCCAATATGAAACAACACCATATCCAGCAGAGTGCGCGCGGTTGAAAGCGTAATCAGAGAATGGAATCAAAACTTCCCAGAGTCGCTTAATTGCAGCGGTTGAGAAACCATTTTCCTTCATTCCCGCTTCGAAGGGAACATACTCTTTATCCAGAATATCCTTGTTCTTCTTACCCATTGCCTTACGCAAGAGATCTGCGCGACCCAAAGTAAAGCCCGCAACCTTTTGCGCAATCGCCATTACTTGTTCCTGATACACGATTAAGCCGTAGGTGTCGCCCAAGATTTCATTGAGCGGCTCAGAAAGTTCTGGATGAATTGGTTCAACAGGTTTGCGACCATTCTTTCGATCTGCATAGTTGTTGTGTGCGTTCTCGCCCATCGGTCCTGGTCGATACAGAGCAATAACCGCAGAAATATCCTCGAATGAGTCAGGAGCCATGCTCTTGAGTAGTGCACGCATTGGTCCACCATCGAGCTGGAAAACACCCAAGGTATCGCCACGACCCAGAAGTTCATATGTCTTTGGATCATCAAGAGTTAAATCCTCTAGAACAACATCTTTGCCTTGATTAGCTTTGATGTTGAGCAAGCAATCATCCAAAACAGAAAGATTTCGCAGCCCCAAGAAATCCATTTTCAACAAGCCAGTTGCCTCGCATGCACCCATATCAAACTGAGTGATGATCGCTCCATCTGCTTCGCGACGATGAATTGGAATAACATCCAGCAAAGGTTCGCGTGAAAGAATCACACCCGCTGCGTGGACTCCCCACTGGCGCTTCAAACCTTCAAGACCACGCGCGGTGTCGACTACACGCTTTGAATCTGGATCTGCGTTATACAAAGCGCGGAATTCGCCCGCTTCACCATAACGATCATCCTTCGGATCAAATACTCCACCAAGTGAAATATCTTTACCCATTACCGATGGAGGAAGTGCTTTGGTTAGCTTCTCTCCAACAACGTATGGATAGCCAAGCACGCGGGTTGAGTCTTTGATCGCTTGCTTAGATTTAATTGTTCCGTAGGTGATGATCTGAGCAACCCGGTCTTCGCCATACTTGTTGGTTGCATAACGAATCATTTCGCTTCGACGACGTTCATCAAAGTCCAGATCGATATCAGGCATAGAAATACGTTCTGGATTAAGGAAGCGCTCAAACAAAAGACCATGCTCGAGTGGATCTAAACCAGTGATTCCCAGTGCGTAAGCAACTAAAGAACCAGCGGCGGAGCCTCGACCGGGACCCACACGGATTCCAACCTTCTTTGCATGACCCACGAGGTCGGCAACTACAAGGAAGTAACCTGGAAATCCCATCTTCTCCATAACGCCGAGTTCATACTTAAGGCGTTCTTCATGTGCGGGAGTCAACCGAGAACCTAATCGTTCTTTAAGTCCACGCTCTGCCTCTTTTTTCAACCAAGAATCCTCGGTTTCGCCTGCAGGCACCTCAAATTGAGGAAGGAGATTTTCGCCTTCGCGCAAGGTGATATTGCAACGCTCTGCAATCAGCAAGGTGTTGTCACAGCTTTCGGGAATGTCTTTGAAGAGTTCGCGCATCTGCGCAGCGGTCTTTACATAGAAAGTGTCATTATCAAACTTAAATCTCTTGGGATCTGCCAAAGTAGAACCAGATTGCACGCAGAGCAGCGCTTCATGCGCACCAGCATCCTCTTGACGTGTGTAGTGAAGATCATTGGTAGCAAGCAAAGGTAAACCAAGCTCTTTGCCAAGCTTCATCAAATCTGCTTTTACTCGAGATTCGATCTCAATTCCGTGGTCCATGACTTCAAGGAAAAAGTTTTCTTTACCGAAAATATCGCGGTATGCACTTGCCGCTTTGATCGCCTCTTTATATGCACCCATTCGCAAACGGGTTTGAATTTCACCACCAGGACATCCTGTTGTTGCGATCAATCCTTTGGAGTACTGCGCCAACAATTCACGATCCATGCGTGGCTTGTAGTAATACCCTTCAAGAGATGCAAGAGATGACAATCTAAAGAGATTTCCTAAACCCTCATTATTTTCAGCAAGGATTGTCATGTGGGTATAAGCGCCACCACCCGAAACATCATCCTCGCCACCATCTGCCCACTGAACTCGCTTCTTATCAAAACGTGACTCTGGTGCGACATAGGCTTCGATTCCAATAATTGGCTTTACATCAGCCTTCTTGGCGGCTTTATAAAAATCAAAAGCGCCGAAAACATTACCGTGATCTGTCATCGCAATAGCGGGCATGCCTTGGGCTTTAACCTCGGACATTAAATCGCCGACACGAGCAGCGCCATCGAGCATTGAATACTCAGTATGGACGTGCAGGTGGACGAAATTCTCAGTGGACATGATTGGCGAGATTAGTGGCTACGGCAGAACTGCGTCAGAAAGCAACGCCAGTGAACGTGTGAGATCGGCTGGATATGGGGCGTGGAAGTTCAGCGCTTCACCTGTAACCGGGTGAGCAAACCGTAATTCGGCGGCATGAAGCCAAGGTCGAGACATCTGCAAGCTCTTAGCCAAGACTGGATCTGCGCCATATGTGGTGTCGCCAACTAGCGGGTGATGCAGGGCTGAAAAGTGAACGCGAATTTGGTGAGTACGTCCAGTTTCAAGTTCGATCTTGACCATTGATACGCCGCGATAAAACTCAATAACTTCGTAATGCGTAATGGATTCTTTACCTGTTGCCATCACCGCAAAGCGGTGATCCTCTTTGGGGTGACGATCGATCGGTGCATCAATTGTTCCGGTTGTTGGATCCATGTGACCTTGAACCATTGCGTGATAAATCTTATCCACGGTTCGATTTCTAAATGCATCCTTAAGAACATGGAAAGCTTTGTCACTCTTTGCAACGATCATCAATCCACTTGTTCCAACATCTAATCGATGAACAATTCCTTGGCGCTCTGCTGGACCTGAAGTTGAAATTGAATACCCCGCGGCCATCAAAGCACCTACAACTGTTGGGCCTGTCCAACCTGGACTTGGATGCGCCGCACAGCCAATTGGTTTATCAATCACAACGATGTCTTGATCATCGTAAACAATGGTCAAACCCTCTAGTGGTGTCAAAGGAATTGGATCTGTATTGATAGGTGCTGGCATCAATACATCGATGATCTGCCCTGCGGTAACTCGATCTGATTTTGGCATCGCTTTTCCACCAGTTGTGATGTCGCCATCTTCAAGAAGTTTTACAACAGCGGTTCTTGATAAGCCAAGTACGCGTGTAAGTGCGCTATCAATTCGCTCCCCCGCGACTCCTTCTGGCACCGAAAGGGTGCGCATTTCGCGGTTGCTCATGGCTGTGAGCCTACCTTTGTTATGGGTGGAATATTTCTAGCGGTTAAGACCATAGAAATAAGGGCAGCCGCAACAATTGCAGTATCAGCGATGTTAAACACCGGCCAATTAGGCAGCTGCAACCAGTCGATGACATGTCCTCGAAGCACACCAGGTTCACGGAATATGCGATCCACCATGTTTCCAAGGATGCCGCCAAGGACTAATCCCAGAACAACAGCCCAACCACGAGATGTGATTTGGGGAGAAAAATAAAGAATTGCGGTCATCACGATCAAACCAAAGAGAGAGAGAAAAATCGTTGCCCCTGCAGCGAAGGAAAAGGCCGCTCCCGGATTTCGTACAAAGGTTAATTGAAAGAATTCACCAATTACCTTGACATTGGATTTGTATGAAAGGTTGTTGACCGCCCAAATCTTGGTAGCTAAATCAATAATCCAAACCGCCCAGGCAACACCAAACAGTGTGCGCCATCTGCGCACCTTTAGCGCCGTTCTTCCTTCTGCTTGCACAGCATGCAGAGAGTTGCGCGAGGGAAAACTTGTAGACGTGCTTTTCCAATTGGTGAACCGCACTCTTCGCAGTTTCCATAAGTTTTGTTATCAATACGCTCTAGAGCACGCTCAGTCTGCAAAACCATGTCGCGGGCGTTGATCACCAATGACATCTCATGTTCGCGCTCAAAGGTTTTTGTGCCAGCATCTGCTTGATCATCGCCAGCGCCTTCGCCAGACTCCTGAATCAAAGCATCCATTTCAAGTTCAACAACTGCAAGCTCTTTACGAAGGCGATCGAGCTCCTTGGAGATCTCGGTGCGAATTGCTTTGATCTCTGCTGCAGTCCATGGAGATTCATTCTCACTTACAACTACTGGAGTTGGAGCAACCTTGATTGGCTTCAGTGGCGCAACCTTCTTACCGCTCTTTACAGGACGCGGTGGAGGTGGCATTACTAAACGACGCTCTTCAACAACTGGGGCAACTACTGGTGCGGTAATTGTTGAAACTGAAACTGTTTGTGATTTTTCATCAACTGTAAGAGTTGTCTTTGATGGGAATGGCTTTCCTGGAGCTTTCTTAACTGGAATGCTCTTAACCGCCGCCTTTTTTGCTGGCGCCGCCTTCTTTACAGGAGCTGCTTTCTTGGCAATCGCTTTCTTCGCTGGCGCAGCCTTTTTCGCAGGCGCTGCCTTCTTAGCGACCGCCTTCTTGGCAGGAACCGCCTTCTTCACTGCCTTTTTTACAGCAGCCTTTTTTACGGCTTTCTTTACCGCCGCTTTCTTAACTGGCTTCTTAGGCATGTCGCGAACCTTATGCCTTTGCGGCCACGCCTACCAACTTCGCCACGGTCATTTTTTACCCATTCAATCAACTACAATTGGGCTCTCGCGTAAAGGGCGTAGACGGGGCGATCACCTCACGAGCCAGCAGGAAGAAATGGACCCTGGTCCACCTAGAACCGGCACACGAGATTTCAAGTGGCACACCACGGTGTGCAAGGCGGGTGGTACCGCGAAAGCTGTGAATGCAGCGATCGTCCCTCCAGAGATTGTTTTCTGGAGGATTTTTTATGTCATTTCGCGCCATCCCAGCAGCTGTTGATCTGCCTGCCGTCGAACATTCAATTTTAAAGTTCTGGCGCGAAAACTCCATCTTTGAAAAAACCGTTGCGGCTCGTGAGGGTGCGCCAGCGTGGACATTTTATGAAGGTCCGCCAACAGCCAATGGAATGCCTGGAACCCACCACATTGAAGCGCGCGTATTTAAGGATTTGTTCCCTCGCTTTCACACAATGAAAGGTAAGCAGGTAACACGTAAGGCTGGATGGGATTGCCACGGCCTACCTGTAGAAATCGCTGTAGAAAAAGAGCTCGGATTTTCCGGCAAGGGCGATATTGAAAAATTTGGAATCGCACCATTTAACGATAAGTGTCGTGAATCTGTTCAACGTCACGTAAGCGCATTTACAGATATGACAGATCGAATGGGCTTCTGGGTGGATTTTGATGAAGCCTATTGGACGATGTCTCCTGAATATGTTGAATCTGTATGGTGGTCACTTAAGGAGATTTGGAAAAAGGGATTACTAGTCCAAGATCACCGCGTTGCTCCGTACTGCCCTCGATGTGGAACCGGTTTGTCCGACCACGAGTTGGCACAAGGGTATGAAACAGTTACAGATCCATCTGTCTTTGTTCGCTTTCCTGTTACATCGGGTGAGCTCGCAGAATTAAAGGCATCACTATTGGTCTGGACTACTACTCCTTGGACATTAGTTTCAAACACCGCTGTGGCTGTGCATCCAGATGTTGAGTACGTGGCTATTGAGGTTACAGAAGATGAAGCAACTGAAGTTTTGGTTGTTGCGCAGAATTTGATGGATGCGGTTAAGGGCGAGAAAAAGATCCTTAAGACGATGCTTGGTAAAGATCTTGAGCGCGTAACGTACAAGCGTCCATTTGATTACATTGAAATTCCAGATGCTCACTTTGTAGTACTGGCAACCTATGTAACAACAGAGGATGGAACAGGTCTGGTTCATCAGGCTCCAGCATTTGGTGCCGATGACTTAGCGGTTTGCCGTAGTTATGGATTGCCGGTTGTTAATCCAATTGCACCAGATGGTCACTTCCTTGCAGATGTTCCAGTTGTTGGTGGAGCCTTCTTCAAAGATGCAGATAAGCCGTTAGTTAAGGAGCTCAAGGCAAGTGGTGCTTTGTACAAGCATCAGCAGTATGAGCACACATATCCGCACTGCTGGCGCTGCCACACAGCGCTTATGTATTACGCACAACCATCGTGGTACATCCGTACAACTTCAATTAAAGATGCCTTACTGCGCGAAAACGCTGCAACAGATTGGCACCCAGAAACAATCAAGGAAGGTCGCTACGGCGATTGGCTCAATAACAACATCGACTGGGCGCTTTCTCGTAATCGTTATTGGGGAACACCTCTTCCAATTTGGCGTTGTGAAAACAAGCATGAAATCTGTGTTGATTCGCTAAAGGAGCTCGGAGCTTTGTCAGGTCAAGAGCTTTCAAATTTGGATCCCCACCGTCCATTTGTTGATGACATCACCTTTGCCTGTGCCGAGTGTTCTCAAACAATGACACGTGTGCCAGAAGTTATTGACTGCTGGTACGACTCTGGCGCGATGCCTTTTGCGCAGTGGGGTTACCCTCATAAGGAAGGCTCTGTAGAAAAGTTCAAAGCTTCTTACCCTGCCGACTTTATCTGCGAAGCGATCGACCAGACTCGTGGTTGGTTCTACACATTAATGACAATCGGTACCTTGGTTTTTGATCAATCCTCATACAAGACCGTTCTGTGTTTGGGACACATCTTGGATAAGGATGGTCGCAAGATGAGTAAGCACCTTGGCAATGTTTTAGAGCCAATGGCGTTGATGGATCAGCATGGCGCAGATGCTGTGCGTTGGTACATGTTGGCTGCGGGATCTCCATGGGCTGCACGTCGCGTTGGTCATGACAGCATCAACGAGGTTGTTCGCAAAACCTTGCTCACATATTGGAATACCGTCTCATTCCACGCTTTATATGCCAAGGCATCTAACTTCGAAATCACACAAACCCCTGCATTATCCGAGCGCCCATTGATGGATCGTTGGATTATCTCTGAACTCAATATCTTGGTTAAAGAGGTTGATGCTGCACTTGAAGATTTTGATTCACAGGTTGCAGGACGTGCACTTGCACGTTTTATTGATGACTTATCAAACTGGTACGTCCGTCGTTCACGCCGCCGCTTCTGGGATGGCGAAGTTGCAGCCTTAGGAACTTTGCATGAATGCTTAGTAACTTTGACTCAACTACTTGCACCACTTGTTCCTTTTATTACCGAACAGGTATGGCAGGAGCTTGTAATTCCTGCGGATGCAACGCAACCTGCATCGGTTCACCTATCTAATTGGCCTTTGGTCAATGAGGGTGCAATTGATTCAGAGCTAGCCTCACAAGTTGCATTGACTCGTCGAATTGTTGAGCTTGGTCGCGCAACTCGCGCTGAATCCGGAATCAAGATTCGCCAACCTTTGGGTCGTGCATTAATCGCTGCAAGTGGTTGGGCAACGCTGCCCGAAGCGATGCGTGAGCAGATTGCAGATGAACTCAATGTCCAAACCCTGCAAGATATTGCTACGGCAGATGGAGATCTAGTCGACATCAGCGTTAAGGCTAACTTCAAATCTCTAGGTGCCAAGTTTGGTGGGGCGGTTCAGGAGATCGCTAAGGCGATCGCGGCAGCCGATGCAACATCATTGGTGAAAACTTTGCGTTCTACGGGATCAACAACTGTTGGCACTTGGGAGATCGCCCTTGAGGATCTCGTTGTCACCGAGGTTCCAAAGAGCGGTTGGAGCGTTTCATCTCATGATGGCGAGAGCGTTGCGCTTGATCTAGAACTAACTCCTTCACTTATTGCTGCTGGAAATGTGCGTGAAGTGATTCGATTTATTCAGGAACGTCGCAAGAGCGATGGTTTTGAGATCTCTGATCGTATTAACGTTTCCTGGAACGCTCATGAAGAAATGGCGGCTGCTATTGAATCTGAGATTGCACATATTTCCGATGAGGTGCTCGCAGTTTCGATGAAGCGCGATACATCTTTGGTAATTGCAGATACAGAGATTGGTGTTGAGGTAGTACTGGTTAAGCAGTAATTACAGACCGCGTACTAACCCCATCACTAGTTGTGTTCCGAAAAAGAGCACAATAAAACTCATATCTAAACTGACCGCACCTAGACGAAGTGGTGGGACAAAACGTCCAACAAACTTCATCGGTGGATCTGTGATTGTGTAAATCGCTTCTACAAAGTAGAGAACGATTCCCTTTGGTCGCCAGGAACGGGAAAACATCTGAACATAATCAAAAATCAGACGACCCAAAAGGGCGAAGAGAAAGATTTGAAGAAGACTGGCTAACAGTGAGCCGACGCTCAACATGATCAGCTCTGGTTAAAGAAGCTTGCTTGAGCCGCTGCAGACTTATCCTCTGAGCTAACAGAAACATTTGCTGGTGACAGAAGGAAAACCTTCTTTGTCACGCGCTCAATTGTTCCATGTAAACCAAAAGCTAAACCACTTGCGAAGTCAACTAAACGCTTGTGCTCTGATTCATCCATTTCGGTGAGGTTGATGATGACTGGATTTCCCTGACGGAAATGCTCACCAATTGTGCGAGCTTCGTTGTAGTAACGAGGGTGCAAGGTAATGATGCGATCCATTGCTGGAAGGTCAAGCTGTGGTGCAACCTCAACAACCGCTGATTGACGAACTGCAGCTACTGGACGAGGTTCGCGAGTTTTGATGCGAACATCGCCTGTTGGAGCAATAGCAGGGGTATTTGTAGTTGATGTTTGTGGAGTATCGAATTCAGGATCATCCATCAAACCAAGGTAATTAGCGACACGGCGCATTGCATTAGACATAGTGAAAGGTTACCTGTGGGGTGAGCGAGAACCGAGGATTGATGAGCCTACGCGCACATGTGTCGCACCATGTGAAATCGCGACTTCGTAATCCCCACTCATGCCTGCCGACAAGGCTGTGGCGCTAGGAAATCGCTTCATAAACTCATTGCGGATCACTGCTAATTGCGAATACGCCTCGTTGGGGTCGACGCCAACTGGCGGGACCGACATCAGCCCAGCCAGGGTGTGCGTTGGCGAAGCCGAGACCTTTTCAGCCAATTGATAGAGCTGATCAACCCCTGCTCCCCCGCGATGGTGGGCCCCGTCTAAAGAAACTTGAAGAAAGATGGTTAAGGGATGGGTTGCAACCTTTTCAATCATCTCAAAGTGTCGCAGCTCATCTATTGAGTGGATAACCGATGCCCAAGAAGTAATGGATTTCAACTTATTGCTTTGAATCTGACCTTGAAAATGCCAACGCCCTTCAACGCTTTGTGACTTTTCAGCCCCTTCTGCATCTCGGTTTTCGCCAAAATCTTCCACGCCAAGAGTCTTCAAAATCTGGGCATCGCTGACTGGAAAGGTCTTTGTCACCGCAATCAAAGTAACGGGGTGATCTGCAACCGCTGCGATTTTGGAGCGAACTATCTGCAGGTTTTCAGAGATTTCTTCAATGCGGCTCATAGCGAAACAACCCCTGCAAATCTTCCGGTTGGGTTTTGTCGTCGATGCGAGAAGTAAAGCTCATCTTCATATGTACAAATAGTTGAAGCTTCATAAGAAACACCTACAGAAACCAGATCTGCGATCAAGGCTTTGGGAAGATCTAGAGCTGGAGTTCCTTTTCGCGTTGTTGCAAAGGCGCGAGGATGCTCTTGCATAACCTCTTGCTGCATTTCAAAGGGAACCTCGTAGCAACTTCCACAAATTGATGGTCCAAGGATTGCGTGAATATCTATTGCACCGGCGGTTCGCATAACTTGAATTGCTTTTAGAGCGATGCGATTTACCAAACCCGCGCGACCGACGTGGATCGCGCCAACCGCTTCCTTCGAAACTAGAAGCAATGGAATGCAATCGGCAACCATTACCGCTAATTGAAGATTGGGTTTGGTCGTAATTAATCCATCACAGGTAGGAGTCTGCGCATCAACTGAATCAATGACTAATACCGAATCACCATGAACTTGATTCATGAATTGTGCATCACCAATTACCGAACGATTGCGAGCAACGGTTGATGGATCATCGCCAACATGCAGCGCAAGATTCAATGAATCATAAACGCCAAGGCTCTCGCCTCCGCGTCGATCGGTAAAAAAGTGAGGCAAAGCCTTACTTCATGAAGTCAGGAACGTCGATCTCATCCTCGGCTACTAGCTCTTCAAAGGTCACGCGACGCTTTGGAGTTTCATTGCCTAGATCAAGTGCTACAGAGATCGGATCATTTGATGCGATTGGGTCAGCCACGCCACCAAGAGTTGCTGCATCAATGACAGGTGTTGAAACCTTCTTTGGCTCTCCACCCTCAAATCCTGCTGCAACGACGGTAATACGAACTTCATCACCTAGTGCATCATCGATTGTTGTACCGAAGATGAACTTAGCGTTTGGATGAACCGCTGATTGAACAAGCTCACACGCCTCATTAACTTCAAAGAGACCTAGATCCGAACCACCAGAAACTGACAGTAGAACACCCATCGCTCCATCGATTGAAGCTTCAAGAAGTGGACTTGAAATCGCAAGCTCTGCTGCACGTAGTGCACGGTTTTCTCCACGAGCTGAACCGATTCCCATTAGTGCCGAACCTGCACCTGACATAACCGCCTTAACATCGGCGAAGTCGAGGTTGATCAATCCAGGTTGTGTGATGATCTCAGTGATTCCCTGAACGCCAGATAGAAGAACTTGATCTGCGCTCTTGAAAGCATCTGCCAAAGTAATTGTGCGATCTGAAATCGCAAGTAGGCGATCATTTGGAATAACGATCAAAGTATCTACTTCTGCACGAAGGGCTTCAATTCCCGCCTCTGCTTGTGTTGAACGAAGCTTTGCTTCAAAAGAGAATGGGCGTGTTACAACACCAATTGTTAGCGCACCGATTTCTTTTGCAATCTTTGCAACAACTGGTGCTGCACCTGTACCGGTTCCGCCACCTTCACCTGCGGTAACAAAAACCATATCTGCACCACGAAGAATTTCTTCAATGTCATCTGCATGATCAAGTGCCGCTTCACGACCCTTATCTGGATCCATACCTGCACCAAGACCACGAGTTGTTTTACGGCCAATATCTAATTTCACATCTGCATCACTCATTAATAAATGTTGTGCATCTGTATTAATCGCAATGAACTCGACGCCCTTAAGACCAACATCGATCATTCGATTAATAGCGTTAACTCCACCGCCACCAATGCCGACGACTTTGATGACCGCTAAATAATTTTGTGGTGAAGCCACTTTAATTCCTCCTTATGAACCATAAACCTCAACTTGAGCCTTACAATTCACTACTTTTCGATAAGGCGAACCTAAAGTGCGTGAGGGTGATTATCAATCACCGACATGAATTGATTAACGTGTCGCAATAATCAAATTATTTTTAATTACTTAACGATTGGTGCATGTGGTGCAGATACATCAACTCTTTTAATGTCTGCGTTTTCGGGAAGTGCTAAAAGTGCTTTATAAACCTTTAATTTCAACTCATTTTCAGAGTTTGTACCCCATCGAATCTCGAGCTTCTTGCCATTGTTTTCGGTGATTAAAACCAATGCACCGGTAGATCTCACCTTCACAACCGTCAAGGTTGACTTGAGCTCTTCGGGTAGTTGAGTAAAGAAATTAACCGCCCTAGTTGCAGCCTTAATATCGCCGGCTTGAATATCAACTAATCCAGATGGCCTACTCCCCTGCGGAACAAAGCTGGTACCAGAAGAGTCAATCACTTGATTCTTAAAGGTTGCAATTGGAGTTCGCTGTGTCAGTTGTACGACAACTTTTCCATTAATCCAATTTCTTGAAATCTCAGCTGATTCGACCCAATCCAAGTTTTCTAATCTGGCTGAGACCGCACGAGGTTCTACGCGGGCGAGCTTTTGGCCTTTGGTAATTCCAGTTGATACCGCTCTATTGGAGCCTATGACTTCGACAGATGAGACGGTAAAGAAAGAGGAATAACCAAGTAAGTACGTTGCGCCAGCAAGGATCGCGACAACTGATCCAGCAATTAATTTACGTTTCATTTAACCAAAACGCCTAGTGAGACCTTCAACAATAATTGGCGCTAACGAACTCACATCTCCTGCGCCAAGAGTCATGATGACATCTCCGGGTTGAGCATCAGCAACTACTGAATCCGTAACCTCTACGAAATTTGGAATGTACTCACCATTACTCATCATGGAAGTAATGAGACGTGAACTCACGCCATCAATTTGTTTTTCACTTGCCGCATACACCTCAAGAACAATTGCACGATCTGCCTTACCTAGCTCTGTCGCAAACTCAGTTGCAAATGCTTTGGTGCGCGAATAACGGTGCGGCTGAAAAATTACAATCAAACGACCGGTATCGGCAAAGCGACGTGCTGCCTCTAAAGTCACATGAATTTCAGTAGGGTGATGGCCGTAATCATCGATGACGCGAACCCCATGAACGGTGCCTTTAAGTTCAAATCGACGTCCAGTCCCTCGGAAAGTTCCTAAACCAGTTAATAACTCTGCGACTGGGAAACCTAGGTTGAGCCCTGTTGCCAATACTCCTGCAGCATTTAAGAGGTTGTGATGGCCCGGAACCTGAAGTTCAATGTGGCCAACGCTTTTTCCCTTCCAGATTGCACGAGCCCTGGAGCCCATTGTTAGCAACTCAATTTGATCAATGTGAAGATCAGCAGACTCATTGACCCCGTATGAAACTAATTCGACCGATGTTGTTGTTTGTGCAAGAGCAACTGCACCAGCATCATCTGCGCAGTACGTCAGAAAACCATCAGGCTTTATCGTTGCGGCGAAATCTCTGAAGGCTTGCTCTACCGCTTCGGGGGTAGCAAAGAAATCAACGTGATCATGTTCAACATTTGTCACTATCGCTGCAAATGGATGATATTCAACAAAGGAACCATCAGATTCATCTGCTTCAGCAACAAAGATTTCGCCAGTACCACGATGGGCGTTTGAGCCCGATGCGGTAATTGTTCCGCCAATTGCAAATGAAGGATCTGCTGCACATGCCTGTAAGGCGACCGCAAGCATGGATGAGGTCGTCGTCTTTCCATGCGTTCCCGCTACTGCCACACTCTTTGATTCTGACATCAAGACAGCCAATGCTGCTGCACGTGTAAGAACGGGAAGGTTTAATTCCTGTGCACGGATGCGTTCAGGGTTTGTTGCAGAAATTGCATTTGAATAAACAACTAGATCTGATCCATCAACATTTTCTGCTGCGTGCGAAGTGGAAACCTTTGCACCTAGAGCTGATAAGGCGGTAACTACAGATGAGTCCTTTGCGTCAGAACCGCTTACGCTAATTCCATGTGAAAGCGCGATTCGTGCAAGCCCACTCATCCCCGCTCCACCAATACCGATGAAATGGATTCGCTTTCCAATTAAGGATGACAGTTGTGGCTTCATGATTTCAGGGCAAACTCGGTTAATGCGACGATCTTTTCAGCAGCAAGAAGATCTTGTGGATCTCCTTGGATTGGAGCATGTGAGGCTTTCTGCAGTAGCCCTTGAAGATGAGCGGAAATGTAATCAGCGGTAAATTCGCTTTGAGAAATTACCTCGGCGCGTCCATCTGCAACCAGAGATGCAGCGTTGACGAACTGTTCTCCATTTCCAATTGGCAGCGGCACAAAAAGAGCGTAACGGCCTAGAGCTCTAAATTCGCTACATGTAACCGCACCGCTGCGCCCAATAATCAGATCTGCCGCTAAATAGGCATCAGCCATCGCATCCACATAGGAAACCGGCTTATATCCCCCAACGGCGTCAGGCAAAGCATTGAGCTTTCCTACTGAATGTAGAACTGAAAGTTTGCTGTCGGTAAAGGTAGTAATTGATTGAGCAATAACCGCGTTAATCGCCGCAGATCCTTGAGATCCACCCATGATAAATACCAAAGGGCGATCGGCGGAAAAACCTAAACGAACCTTTGCATCGGTGCGTGCCTTGGGCCAATCATTACCTACCGCAGCACAGCTGCGCGCAACATCAGAGCGAAGTGGCAAGCCGGCAAGAAGTGCTTCTGCAAAAGGACCTTCTTCAACAGGATGCGCAACCGCTAGATGCGAAGTGAATCGAGCACCCAAGCGATTAGCCCAACCAGGTTTTGCGTTTGCTTCATGAATAACAATGGGAGTCTTAGTAAGCGCAGCGGCCAAGTACGCGGGGGCGCTTACATAACCACCAAAGCCAACAAGTACATCTGCCTTCCTAACAACGCGCACTGATGAAAGAACTGAAGCGATCAAATCAAAAGGAATTCGAAACCAAGAAAGTGAAGGCTTTCTAGAAATGCGGACTCGTGGAATTGTTATGAGTTCAAAACCCGCTGCTGGTACTAGCGTGACCTCTAATCCGCTTTTTGTTCCGAGGAAAACACATGTGTCAGCAGGGTGGTTCTTCATCCACTCGCGACCAACCGCTAACGCTGGCTCAATATGTCCTGCGGTGCCACCACCAGCTAGAACTACCGTAGCCATTTAATTCCCGTCTCTTGTAAACCTTTATAGATTACTGGGTCTCTTCGCGCTGCACCTAAAACAAAGCCGATTCCCATATATGTCGCAATCAAAGCCGAGCCACCATAGGACACAAGCGGCAAGGTAACTCCAACTACTGGAAGCACGCTGATTGCAGATCCAATATTCAGAACGGTTTGAATAGCAATCCAGCAACCAAATCCAGCTGATACGTAACGCACCATCGGATCATGCGCACGTAAAGCTAATTTGAAAATCGAAAACAACAACAGCGCCAATAACATTAATGTTGCAAGGGTTCCGAATAAGCCAAGCTCTTCGCCGATAACTGCAAAGATAAAGTCGGTGTGGGCTTCAGCAAGATTTCCCCACTTCTGTCGGCTTGCGCCAAGTCCTACCCCAAATAAACCACCACTTGCTAGACCTAAAAGGCTATGCGCTGGTTGCCATCCATAAAGTTTGTATTGATCTTCAGCGAATGGATTGAGGAAAACCGCAAAACGTTGAACTCGGTACGGTGATGTAAGGATGAGTACCGCCAGCGCAGCTGCACCTGCAGCAAGACCTACTCCAAAGACGCCGAGACGCAGCCCTGAAACCCACAATAAACCCGCCAAGATAAATGCAAATACAGAAGCTGTACCCAAGTCGCGACCAGCCATAATCAAAATCATGCACAATAAAAAGGCGGGTCCAATAAGTGCTACAACATTACTTTCAATTGCTCCCGAGCGCTCACGTTTGGCCAACATATATCCTGCCCACAAAATCATTAAGAATTTTGCGATCTCGCTAGGTTGAACATCTACAAAACCAAGACTGATCCAGTTGTGGTTACCGTTAACACTCTTTCCGATAACTTGAACAATAAGAAGCAAGAAAACTGAAATAGAGACACCGAAACGAGCAAGAACTTTCCATTGGCGAAGAGACAATCGTGAAAGTACCCATGCCATCGGTAGAGAAATCAACAAGAATATGAACTGACGTAGTACGACTCCATACGTAGTCCCTCGTGAACCCAATGAATAAATCGAAGAAGCTGAAAAGACCATGATCAGTCCCAGCAAACTCAGGGCCAAAGTACTTCCAAGAAGCATGTAGTAAAGGTTTACCGGCTTAGTGAAAAAGGTTTCCTCACGCTTCATGTGCGATCACCTTTCGTACCGCTGCTGCAAATCTATCTCCGCGATCTGCATATGAAACAAATTGATCCATCGATGCGCACGCAGGTGCGAGCAAGACTGCATCTCCCGACACTGCGTGGCGTGATGCCTCTGAAATAACTAGCTCCATCAAAGAATTCGACGCTCCCCCACGGGTGTAGTCGCTAGGTGCATCAATCAGAACACGAGGAACATTTGGGGCGTGCTTAATCAACGCCGCTTCAATGAGTTCGCGATCAGCGCCTATCAAAATTGCTGCCTTAATCCTTGCCGCACAACGTTGAATTAACGGCTCCATGTCAGCACCCTTAGCTAAGCCACCGGCTACCCACACAACTGATAGATGTGACATCAATGAAGCAGCGGCTGCATGGGGATTTGTTGCCTTTGAATCATCGATCCATACGATGCCATCTGCTTCATAGATCGTTTCGATGCGGTGACGCCCAGGGCGAAAAGCCTGCAACGCCTTTTGAATTACTTCATGTGGCACATCTATTGCACGGGCCAAAGCTGCTGCTGCCAAAGCGTTAGAAACGTTATGCGGAACCGTTGGAACAACATCGACTAGCTCACAAATCATTGAAGCTTGCTGAGGATCTGGCACAAATGCGCGATCCACCAGCAGCTCTTCAACTACACCGATTTCGCCAGGAGCTGGAGTGTTGAGTGAGAAAAAGACTTTGCGGTCGGTAAAGCGATTGGCGCGAACCACTACCGGTCCATCATCTGCATTAAGAATCGCGATCTTTGATCGATCTAAAATTGAAAACTTCGCATCAGCGTAAGCATCAAAACTTCCATGCCAATCCAAGTGGTCATCTGCGATATTCAAGATTGCAGCGGCCTCAAACTGTGCTTGGCGCATCCAGTGAAGTTGAAAACTAGAGAGCTCGAGAACTAGAACTTCGTATGCATCATCTCGGTCAACCGCATCAATGACAGTGTCACCAACATTTCCACACGCAACCGCCTTGATTCCTGCAGCTTGCAAAATCGCTGCAGTCATTTCAACTGTTGTGGTTTTTCCATTGGTGCCAGTCAAAGCTATCCACTTTTGGTGCGGAACTTTTTCGCTGCGTAACTGCCACGCAATATCTATCTCATTAAGCAGTTCGATAGAACTATTGAGAATCTGAAGCACCAATGGGTGATCTTGACGCCAACCTGGTGAGATAACAACAGCGTTGAAACCATCAGGCTCTACATCTGAAGGCTTTGTTGCTCCTTCAGCGTTATCGTCAACCAATGTAACGACTGCCCCACGCGATTGAAGAAAGCGTGCAACTGATTTACCAGTTACTCCAGCTCCAAGAACCAAAATATTTTTGTGGGCAAAATCAATGTTCATGAATTATTTGACGACCCATTGCGCATAGAAGAGACCGAGTCCAACTGCAACACACAATCCTGCAATGATCCAAAAGCGAATCACAATTGTTATTTGCTCCCAGCCAATAAGTTCAAAATGATGATGGAGCGGCGCCATCTTGAAAACACGCTTTCCGCCACTGATTTTGAAATAAGCGGTTTGAATCAACACAGACATTGTGATGATTACGAAGAGACCACCTAGAGGAATAAGAAGAAGTTCTACGCGCAAAGTTGCTGCAAGACCTGCGATCGCGCCACCCAAGGCAAGGGAACCTGTATCACCCATGAAAATTTTTGCTGGTGCGGTATTCCACCACAAGAAACCAGTACATCCTCCAGCAAACGCTGCTGCAAGTACTGCTAAATCAAGCGGATCTCGTACTGCATAACATCCTGCACTGGCGTTTAACGCACAGCTTTGTCCAAACTCCCATACACCAATCAAAACAAAGGCCAGGAAGGTCATGATTGAAGCACCAGTTGCAAGCCCATCAAGACCATCCGTCAGATTTACGCCGTTACTTGCAGACATCACCATCACGATGATGAAAATGATTACAAGAGCAGGTCCTAAGTAAATTGTCGTCTCGCGTACACCTGAAAGGTATTCAGATATCGGCGTTAACATGTCTTTATCGGCATATTGAAGTCCAAGGTAGCCAAAGACTCCAGCTGAGATCGCTTGTCCTAAAAGTTTAAAGCGACCAGGTAATCCTCGTGAATTTTGTCGAGATACCTTGAGCCAATCATCGAGAAATCCGATAAATCCCAAGGCAACCACGAGACCCATAACTAACAGCGCAGAGGCCGTAACCGCATTACCTGTTACTAAGTGTGCAACCAGGTAGCCAAGGATGGCAGCAAGAATGAAAATAATTCCGCCCATAGTTGGAGTTCCGTGTTTGATGTGATGACTACTTGGTCCGTCATCACGAATAATCTGTCCGTAGCCCTTGCTAGCCAATGCTCGAATCAATACGCGAGTTCCGAAGAGAGAAAAGATCAGGGCAAACGCACCTGCGATAAGAATCTGTCTCAACTTTCAACTCCGCTCTTGTCCAACCACATGCTCTCTAGCTTCTGAGCTAAAACTTCAAAACCTTCAGAGCGAGATGCCTTTACGAGAACAACATCTCCTGCAGAGAAATGATCTGTCATTGAAAGACACTCATCGATGCTTGCGTAATGATGAGTGATCATCTGTCCCTGTGATGCTCCGTATTCGGGAGCGCCAATTGCGACAAGATGGTCGATACCAATCTCTTGAGCAAGGGTGCCAATTGCTGCATGGCGTTGTGCGCTTGACTCGCCGAGTTCATGCATTTTTCCTAGGAATGCCCAGGACTCTCCCCCGCGCTCCTGCGCAAAGAGGACCAATGATCGAAGCGCGGCGGCCATAGACTCAGGATTAGCGTTATAGGCATCATTTATCAGAAGTAGACCGAAGAGATCATGAACTTCCATGCGCCACTTACTGGAGTTATCTGCGGTTGATAGCGAAGATGCAATCACTTCAATTGGTAAATCCAAAGCGGTTCCTACCGCAGCCACAGCTAATGCGTTGGCAATGTGATGCTCTCCAACAATTCTCATTCCGACCGCATCACGTCCAGCCGGTGTGACTAAATCAAAGTGTGGTCGGCCTTCGCGGATTTCAATCTCGGCTGCGCGAACCTCGCAACCATTTCCAAATTTAATGGTTCTACCTGAATGAAGAGATGCCATAGCGGGCGTGTACTTGTCGTACGTACCCAAAACCGCGATTCCATCTGGGCGAAGCGTTTGAATTAACTCTGATTTAGTTTCAGCGATCGCTTCTACAGATCCAAATTCGCCGAGGTGAGCTGTTCCAACGGTCAACACAACACCAATATTTGGCTGGGCGATCTCACACAACCGTGCAATGTCACCTTTGTGACGCGCTCCCATTTCTAGGATGCAGTACTTGGTGTGTTCATCGCATTCGAGCAAAGTAATCGGAAGACCTAAATCATTATTGAAGGATCCAGCCGGTGCAATTGTTGGACCAACATTGGACAACATGTGTGAAAGAAGATCCTTGGTGCTTGTCTTACCCTGAGAACCAGTTATGCCGATTACCTTCAAGTTGGTTAAGCGCTTGCGAACAAAGGATGCAAGAATTGAAAGCGCCTCGATGACATCTTTTACGACTATACAAGGCCCATCAATTCTTCGAGTTGTAATTGAAAACATCGCACCTGCACGATAGGCATCGGCAGCAAAATCGTGACCATCTACAGTCTCACCTTGCAACGCTAAGAAAATGCATCCGGGAGCCGCTTTGCGTGAATCAAATACTGGAGCCTTTGAAACCAACAGATCCTTATCGCAGTAAATTTCTCCGCCCAGCAATAATCCGATTTCACCTGCAGTTAAAGTAATCATCTCTTGTCCTCGATTGCCCGAGCTAGCTCTACCCGATCATCAAATGGATGAACTGTGCCGTTTATCTCTTGACCCTTTTCATGCCCCTTGCCTAAAACCAAAACTAAGTCGCCCTCTTGCGCCTCGTTGACCGCTGCCCTAATCGCTTCTGCGCGATCTTCAATTACTGCGCTAGGTTCTTGTATATCTAAGCCAAGGGTCATCTGCACCAAGATCGCATCAGCTTTTTCTGAACGTGGATTATCACTTGTGTAAATCGCAACATCTGCACCTTCGCTAAGCGCCTTACCCATCAACGCTCGCTTTGAAGCATCGCGATCTCCGCCGCATCCAAGAACCGCGATTACTCGTCCATCACTAATTTCATGAGCTGTTTCCAACACACGCGCCACCGCATCTGGAGAGTGTGCATAATCAACTAATGCAGTGAAGTTTTGTCCCAATCGCACCGATTCAAGTCGACCAGCTGCACCAGTTAACTGAGGCAGGATTGCGGCGATATCAATTGGATCGATTCCACTCTCAGTCGCAATTGCTACCGCCATCAACAAGTTATCAAAGTTATATCCACCGTGAAGATGTACCTTGCCTTCGATAAGAATTCCACCGCTTCCACGGATTGCCACATGGGCACCGACATAATCCTTGGTGATTGAGGCGTAATGCCACGTAGCACTTTGGTTATCTCTCGAAACACTCATAACTGGCAGTTCAGTTAATTCAGCCAGCTTTACACCATATGTATCATCAATGTTGATTACAGCTAAATCAGCAAACTCGAATGTAAATAATTTGGCTTTAGCTTCAAAGTAAGCCTGCATGGTTTTGTGAAAATCTAAGTGGTCCTGTGACAAATTAGTAAATGCGACGACCGCAAAGTGACTTCCGCGGATTCTTTCTAATGAAATCGCATGACTTGAAACTTCCATCACCAGGTTTCGCATGTGTCGTTCACGCATGACCGCAGATAATGCTTGCAGATCGCTGCTTTCAGGAGTTGTTCGCTTGCTAGCGATTACTTCATCACCAATTCGAGTCTCTACTGTTCCAATAAGACCGCTGTCGCGACCTGCGGCAGACATGATCTGGTGCAACAGCGTTGTTACCGTGGTCTTGCCATTTGTACCGGTTACACCCACGCTATAGAGATCGCGCATCGGTTCGCTGTAGAACCAAGCGCTAATCACGCCTGCGGCTCGGCGAGGGTTGCTACTAACAATGACAGGTACACCTTTGATCTTTGTAGCTCCTGCTGAATCAGTAAGGACCGCCACTGCTCCGCGTGCAATCGCATCGGCAGCAAAATCTGCACCATGGTTCTTTTCACCTGGAAGCGCGATAAATAGATCGCCCTCTTGCACCGCATTACTTGAAAGAGTCAGCCCAGTTATAACGATTGATGCGTCGCCGGTTAATTTAGCGTTGGCAATTGCTGCTACCGATTCAACGCTTCGTTTAAACTCTTCAATTGGCCTTGTCACTTGCAGCCTTCTTTTGTGCAATCAATTTTCTTTCAGCGAGCAATTGCTTCTCCGTCAGTGCAATTGGGTCTACTACGGTTCCAGTTGGCGCAATTCCCTTTGATTGAAGAACGAAGGACATAACCTTCTTAAATACTGGTCCGCCGAGATATCCACCCCAGTGCATTCCCTTTGGATCTTGAATAGTTACTGAGATGACATACGCTGGCTTATCTGCAGGTGCAAAACCAATAAATGAAGCGGTGTATCCGCGATAGCAACCACATGTGTCATCGATACGTTGAGCAGTACCAGTCTTACCAGCAACGCGATACCCAGGGATCGCTGCAGATGGCGCAGTACCGTTTGCAGAAACAACGCTCTCCATCATCAATCGCATCTTTGCCGCTGTGTCAGCGCTGATCACACGAACGCTCTCGCGAGTAGCAGATGGTGTGTAGTTTCCACTTGAATCACTTGTTCCTGCGATAACAGTTGGAGAAACGCGAACACCATCATTTGCAATCGTTGCAAAGACACTGGTTGCTTGCATTGCTGTTACTGAGTAACCCTGACCAAAAGCTACGGTTGGCGCTGTTGTTCCAGACCAGGTTGCAACCTTAGGAAGAATTCCTCGTGACTCACCTGGAAGGCCAGAACCTGTTTTTGAGCCGATTCCAAACTTTGTTAGGTAGTCGTATAACTTGTCATTGGAAAGCATCTCGCCAATTTTGATCGAACCGGTATTGCTAGACACTGCAAGAACACCAGCAGTTGTTAAACGCTGAGTTGGATGTGGTTCGTGATCATGGAAAACCTTTACCGAACGCTTCAATGCGTAAGGAATCGTTAAAACTGTTTCAGGGGTAATTTTCTTTTCTTCAATAGCTGCAGCTAATGTCATTACCTTGCCAGTTGAACCTGGCTCGTACACATCTAAAACTGATGGGTTGCGCATTGCAACCAAAGAAACCTTTGTTGTGTCATTTGGGTCAAATGTTGGAGCGGTTGCGTGAGCCAGAATTTGACCTGTCTTTGGGTCCATCACAATTACTGTTCCGCTTAATGCGCGTGATGATTTAACTGCATCTGCAATCGCCTTTGAAGCAACCCACTGGATATCGCGATCAACAGTTAAGCGAACAGAAGTTCCAGCTTGTGCCGGAACGATTTCTGATTGTGATCCAGGAATTTCAGCCTTGTAACCATTGGCATACGAGTACTTACCATCGACGCCTTTGATCGTTGAGTTCATACTTGATTCAAGACCTGTTGCGCCAACCCCATCATGATTAACAAATCCAATAAGTGATGCGATTAAACGTCCTGATGGGTATTCGCGGACATAGCTACGTTCTGGGAAGAAGCCGATGATTCGCTCCGGAGCCATGGCCTTGAATTGTGAGTTGTACTCATCAATTGCCGCTGAAAGTTTGAGCCAGGTTGCTGGCTTTGCGTTACGGGCAACCATGTTCCATTTACGTGTTCCAGTTAATGAATCTTGAACCTCGGCAACCTTCATTCCAAGGATTGGAGCTACAAATGCTGCAACTTTGGCTGGGTTGGTGATCTGTGTTTGATCGACGACGATGCTTGTTGCTGCAACGCTGCGAGCAAAAGGAACACCGTTGATATCAGTGATATCTCCGCGCGGAGCTTGCAGAGTCTTCACCTTTTCCATCTCATTAACTGCGCGTGCACGATAGTCGCCTGCTTGTAGCGCTTGGACTTGTACGAGACGCAATCCAAACACAAACAAGACAACCGCCAGAATCAAAACTAAAGCTCTGATTCTGTTATGCGCTAATGAGAAATTACCCATTCTTCACCGGAACCTCAATAACCGGCTTATCTAAAGATAAGAAGGTTGGATTTTCAGAAGGCTTCATGCCTAGGGCTGTTGCAGATTTTGCAAGAGCTTCTGGGGAAGAGAGTTTGTCGATCTGTCGTGCGATTGCTTCACGCTGGTCACTGACTAACTTTGCTTCTTGTTTGAGGCTAGTTAGTTCAAATGCATCTTGAGCTAGCAAGGTATTGATCAGGAGAAGGAGCATGAGACCAATACCGCCAACAACAGATACAAAGATTGCAAAAAACTTACGATCGGCTTGCTTTCCGTCGGAGAGATCTGGCACAAGCTTGAGTGCAACTTGTGAAGTCTTTTCGGCGAAAATTTCCTTTGAGCGAGTAATCGCTGGAGCTAATGCGGTCATAGCCATTACGCGGCCACCCTTTCGATTGCGCGAAGTCGGACTGATTGAGAACGTGAGTTCTCTTCGAGTTCGGCATCGGTTGGTGTCTCGCTACCGCGAGTGATCATTGAAAACTTGGCAGCAAATTCAGGAAGATCAAATGGAAGATCTCGTGGAGTTCCAGATGTTGTGGATGCAACAAAGAGCTGCTTAACGATGCGATCTTCAAGAGATTGGAATGACATAACGACTAAGCGAGCACCAACATTAAGAAGTTCAAGTGCTGCAGGAAGTGCGCGGGTAATGGTGCCTAACTCGTCATTTGTTTCGATGCGCAAAGCCTGGAAAGTGCGCTTAGCAGGGTTACCGCCGGTACGACGAGTAGCTGCTGGAATCGCCTCTTTTACAAGAGCTGCGAGCTGCGCTGTTGAATTCATTGGTGCGATCGCACGCTGCTTAACGATTGATTCGACGATACGTGTTGCAAACTTTTCTTCACCATATGTACGCAAAATACGAACCAATTGACCTGGCTCGTAAGTATTGATTATCTCCCCCGCAGTCAGCGATTGAGTGCGATCCATGCGCATATCTAGTGGCGCATCCTGCGAATATGAAAAGCCGCGCTCTGCTTGATCTAGTTGCATTGAAGAAACACCAAGATCAAAAAGCGCTCCGTCGATCTTTGTGTAACCAAAGCGGGCAACTACATCTGCAATTCCATCAAAGGTTGAGTGTGCGGTCTTAAGGCGATCTGCAAATGGTGCAAGGCGATCGGTAGCTTTGGCAATTGCATCAAGATCGCGATCGATGCCGATAACTGTTAAGTGTGGAAACTTCTGAAGAAGAGCTTCTGTGTGGCCACCCAGACCTAAAGTCGCATCCACAATTACTGGATTACTAGAGGCCGCTATTGCTGGAGACAAGAGATCAACGCAACGATCGCGCATTACAGATACATGTTCAGTCGTGCTTGTCATCTCTTCCCCCTTTTCTTTCCTTAAAGTTTTTAGTTGTTTACTTCTTTATTGCTTTCTTTCCTTGCGACTCTCATCTCTGGTCACTGCCGGCCGACGGATCTTTGTGTTGCAACGGCGCCGGGGAAGGGACGTCGCTACGTTCGAAGGGTCGGCAGTGGCCACAAATGAGAGTTAGAACAAACCTGGAAAGACCTCCTCTGAAACATCAGCGAAGCTCTTTTCACGATCTGCTAAATATTCATTCCAAGAAGTTGCGTCCCAAATTTCAACGCGAGTATTTGCACCAATAACAACGCACTCTTTTTCTAATCCTGCATATGTGCGAAGTGATTGTGGAATTGTTACGCGACCTTGACGATCAGGAATTTCATCGTGTGCGCCAGCAAACATCACACGGCTGTAATCACGTGCTGATTTTGCAGTGACTGGCGCTTGTTTTAGCGTCTCTGTAATTACTGAAAACTCTTGTGATGGAAAAACATAAAGACAACGTTCTTGTCCTTTAGTAATAACTAAACCTGCAGCAAGTTCTTCGCGGAATTTCGCGGGAAGAATTAAGCGACCTTTGTCATCAAGACGTGGCTCGTGGGTGCCTAGAAACATTTTCAGCGCCCCCTTCCCCAGGTTCGCCGCGAGCTTCCTGCCCGCTTAATTCCCCACTTTACTCCACTTTTCCCCTTTTTCAACCACCTTTTCCCACTTTTAGCCCTTTTCGCCCCCACCTCTCCCCACTCTGCGAGCATGAAAAAAGCCCCTCACAGGGAGGGGCTTGGGTGGAGCTATGCGGGGATTTACTCCTCGTTGGAGCGGTTCTCCCAGCGCTGCTCAAGGCGAGCGCTCAAATTTGTGCGTGGTGAAGCCTTTCGAGGGCCTCGAACTGGGGCTGAAATCGATGAGATTGCGGTGATGACCCCACCCAAAGCGATGACAAATCCAAGGATTCCGATCGGGGTTACCTGAGAGATCAAGCCTGCGAAGAGGGTGATGAGACCCAGAAGGAGCAGCCCAGCCCCCGCCATAATGCGGTTTCGTGATGGTGAAACCGGCGCCTTTGATGAAAGCGCTGAAACAAGGCGTGGATCTTCAGTTAAAAGAGCAGCCTCCATCTCTTCCAAGAGGCGCTTTTCACGATCTGATAAAGGCATAGCCCCACAATAGAACAGATTGTGATTGCCCGCTACTTCTTTTACGCCTACTCAGCATCCTCTGCAGAAGGCTTAATCAAGCGCGCAGGTCGCACCGAGCCATGGCCAAAGCGCTCGCGGGCCTTATCCATTGCACCTTCTGCCTCACGCCAACCCTTTTCACGCTCACCTAACATCATCTGAACCGGTGCTCCCTCGCTTAAGTTCTCAAGGGATACACCTACTAAACGCAATCGAGCTCGATCAATTCGCAGAGCTTCATACAAACCCTTTACGACCTCATACACATCATGGGTGCTGTCGATTGGCAGCGGCAAAGTCTTTGATCGATTGATCGTTGAGAAATCTCCAAAGCGAACCTTGATTGAGATCGTCTTGGCAAACAAACCTTTATCGCGCAATCTAGATGTTGCGCGCTCGCACAACCGTAGATACTCGCGCAAGATCTCTTCGGGGTTATCTAAATCTGTTGGAAAGGTTTCAGCGGCGCTAATACTTTTCTCGGCATCTTGCGGTGCAACATCGCGATAATCGCGACCCCACGCAAGTTCATGCAAGGTACTACCCGCTGCTTCTCCAACTGCGCGAATCAAAGTTGTGCGTGGAAGCTTTGCAATATCTTCAATGGTGCGCAACCCTAATCGCTCTAGAACCTCTGCGGTCTTTGGCCCTACTCCCCACATTGCAGAAATTGGTAGCGGGTGCAGGAACTCAAGAATTCGATCGCTAGTGATTTCAAGCATTCCATTAGGTTTGCAATGGGTCGATGCTAACTTTGCAATAAACTTGGATGGTGCAATTCCAACAGAGCAAGTAATGCCCTCTTGTGCTTCAACCTTTGCGCGAATCGCTGCAGCAATTTCACGTCCTGTACCTAACAACTTCTTTGCACCAGTTACATCGAGAAATGCCTCATCAACCGAAATCGGTTCAACATTCGGAGTAAAGCTTTCAAAGATCTCCATGATGTGACCAGATACCTCTTGGTACCGGGCCATATCAACGGGTAAGAAGATCGCATGGGGTGCTAATCGACGCGCTTGACCAACAGGCATTGCAGAGTGAATACCAAATTTGCGCGCTTCATAATTTGCTGCAGATACAACGCCACGTGTACCCATTCCGATAACAACAGCTTTGCCCTTTAATTCGGGGTTATCTCTTTCGGCAACCGATGCAAAGAAGGCATCCATATCAACATGCAGAATGGTTGCCTGGGTTGGCTTTTCCTCTGCACTCATATTGCGAGCGTACTTTGTTTAGCGCTCCAACTTTCGTAAGCGGCACGTAAATCCCAAGCCCCTGTAGCCCTGATAGAGATGCCTCTGGCACCTGTGCGACGGGTAACGCCCCGAACAAGTAGCAGCGATGTCGAATACAAAACATTGGCGTACTCGCCTTGTACATCGGTAAAGAAAGTTGAATCGCTGCAGCCATACCCATCATCAAGGGTCAGGAAGATGACACGTTTACCTGAACGTACCGGTGGTGTCTGCATCGCTACCTTGATTCCTGCAACGAGCACCGATGATTGGGATCGTTGTTTCAGTAAATCGCTAGAGCGAACCGCACCGATAGCGTTGAGGAATTCTCCGTAAAACTCGATCATGTGACGGGACATATCAATCCCTAATCGATCAATCTCGTACTTCACACTTTCAGAGGCGGTCATCGCAGGCAAGCCGCTACTTATCAACGCTGGTGGTTCAAACCCTAAGTTCATCTGCGCGCCAGAGACCGCAGCGCTTGGTGATTTTTGTAAATCGGAAAAATGCAGCAACAGGTCTCGACGATTGACATCAGCATGCAAGGAATCAAAACCACCAGTAAGAATCAAGCTTTCAGTAACTGGTGCACTGCACCCTGATCTGCGAACAAAATCATTGAGGTCGATGTACGGACGGCCGGCGATAATTGATTGCACCTCACCATCGCTGATTCCGCTAACCGTTGATAAGGCGATACGGATCGCGTTGCCATGATCTTCCACTCGATACACCGCATCAGATGCGTTGACATCAATAGGTGCGATGGTGATTCCCATCTGTCGTGCCTCATCCACAATTAAACGCTTCGGATACATGCCGGGATCATGGGTTAATACACCTGCAAGAAATGCTGCCGGGTAATGGGTCTTAAGCCATGCCGATTGATAGGTAGGCAGCGCAAAAGCTGCAGCATGTGCTTTACAAAAACCAAAGGACGCAAAGGCGCGTAGGACATCCCAGATCTCTTGAATGATCGGCAGCTCATACCCCTTGGCTGCTGCTGCAGGAAAGAACCAATCACACACCTCTTGTTGACCTGCACGATCCCCCAAGGATCTGCGTTTTTCATCCGCCGTTGCCAATGAAACCCCGGTCATCGTTGCGATGATCTGAATAACCTGTTCATGGAAGACGACAACGCCTTCGGTGTGGGCCAAAATCTCATATAAATCAGGGTGAATTATCTGCGCTGGGCTCCATCCATGACGGGCTTTAAGAAATGGCGTGATCATGTCGCTCTTCACCGGCCCTGGTCTAAATAAAGAGATATCAATAATTAAATCGGTAAAGGTTTTAGGTGCAAGCTTTCCAACAAGTTCACGCTGTCCTGGACTTTCAACCTGAAAGATTCCAAGGGTTCTGGTGGATTGAATTAACTCGTAAGTCGCTGTGTCATCTAGCGGAACCGCATCAATATCAACTACCTCTTTATGAACCCGTTCAATCTCCTTCATCGAGTAAGCAATAGTTGATTGCATGCGAACTCCCAAGACATCGAGCTTCAATAAACCAACCGCCTCAACATCATCCTTATCAAAGGCAACCATCGGATAACCGCCAGCACTGCTCATCAATGGTGCGCGATCTAGAAAACCGCCATCAGATAAAACGATTGCACATGGATGCATCGCAAGGTGGCGTGGCAGGCCATCTAGACGTTGTGCCATCTCAATTGTTGCCGCCATCAGTGGTGCTGATGTATTCATGCGCCGAAGTTCAGGCAGAGATTCAAGGGTTGCTGCAATATTGCGCGCACGAACATGTGGCATCGATTTAGCCAACATGTCGATCTCCATACCGGGTAAACCAAGAGCGGCCCCTGCATCACGGATTGCGTGGCGTGCACGATAGGTATCGACCATCGCTACAACTGCGCACCGTGATTGATTGGTAGGTGATCCCCAATCACTATCGCCATACCTTTTAAAGACCATGTCATAAATTTCAAGACGTCTGGCAGATTCAACATCGATATCAATATCTGGCAAAGCTCTGCGCAGCGGAGAACAAAAACGCTCCATCAATAAACCATGTTGCATGGGATCTACACCTGAGATTCCAAGTAGGTGACAGATCAAGGAACCTGCACCGCTGCCACGAGCTGCAACACGGATTCCTGCATCACGTGCCATATCTGCGATATCTGCAACGGTTAAAAAGTATGACTCGTAACCAAGGGTTGCAACGGTTGCGAGTTCATCATCTAAACGTGCACGTGCTTTGCTGATCTGATCACTGCTGGTGTAGCGCCAATTGATTCCAGCTTCACTGCGAGAGCGCAGCAAAGTGCGCATCTCTTGTGCGGTATTTACCCCTACAACATGGGGCTCTGGCAGGTGGGCTCCCCCTAAACCAATATCGCGTTGAGGTGACAACAAAGAACGTTCCGCCCACTCACGAGTTGTCTTTAACAGTGCACGTGGTGTTCGTTCTCCTGCAGCCCGTGCAATTTCACCAGCTAGCGAAATCATCTCATCACTAGATTTCAAAAATCCTTCAGCGTTACGTCGTTCGATGTGGCGATCATGCAATGGCACTAGCTGTCGCACGCAATCTAAAACATCTGCAACTGGCCCATCGGTGCGATCCTTCATGCGGACAGCGTTAGTAATAACCGCATCAATATCATTGTCACGAGCAAAGATTAAGGAACGTGCTGCATGTTCGGTAGAGCGGGGGCCACGACCTGCAACTAGGTGCGAAACACATTCAATAGCGTTGTTAGCAAATAGATCACGGGTTTGATTAAAGATATGGAGCGCTTGATCAAAGCGATGGTTCTGTATGGCGTTACTAATAGGGGCTTCAGGTCCATGCATCGCATAAACATTGGTGCTGTAATTACTAAACTGTTGTAAAAAATCTAAGGTGAGAACTGGCACACGGGTATCACTAGTCATTGTTAGTGATGTCATCAATCTGCACAGCGAGCGCCATCCTCCATCGCTGTGTGCCAGCAAGGTAATGCGACCCTTTGCATCGCCGCCATTTGGATTTTTTATGGCAATTGCACAGTTGACTCCGATGATGGGTGCGATTCCATAATCAACACAACTTTGAGTAAAACGAATGGCACCAGCCAACCCATCACGATCTGTTAAGGCGAGCGCTGGCATTTCAAATTCGGCTGCACGTTGAACTAGATCATGGGGTTGCGTTGTTCCATATTTCAATGAGTACCCGCTGGCAACATTGAGGTGAATAAAGCTCATACGTTACGGATAATCCACTGACCTGTTACTTCATCACGTTCGAGCTCAAAGGTTGTTAACGCACCGATAGGTGCCGCCTCTACTCTCCACACAGCCCGTGCTTGATCATCAGGGCGATACTTTCCATCGCTGATTCGATTCCACCACCCACCTGCTTCGCACCAACGAGATAAGACCGCATGGATGCGAAACCGTTTCCCTTTATAGGTGAACTCGATTGGAGTTGTTGCGCCATCGATAGTGACATCGAGGGCGGGGTTAACCTGCGTGGCTGACATTTCTGGGTGGACCTTTCACAGCTGTGGGTATTCGAACAGATGTTCGAAAAATAGCCCTCCCCACTGACAAATAGCAAGCCGCTGAGCGTGTCGTGACCATAGTTAGTTGAAACTTCAACTATTCTTACCCAGTAAGTTCACAATCAACCAATATCTCAAGGAGTCACAATGGACATCGTCCTCATCATCGGCCGCGTACTTTTCGCGTTGCTCTTCATCTCATCTGGCGTTTCTCACCTCACCAAGCTTGAGGCAATGACTGGCTACGCCCAGTACAAGAAGGTTCCAGCAGCGAAGTTCAGCGTGGTCCTATCAGGTCTCATGATCCTCGTCGGCGGTCTCTACATCGCATTCGGCGTGTACGCAGATCTCGGTGCGCTACTTATCGCGCTATTCCTAATCCCAACATCATTCTTGATGCACGCATTCTGGAAAGAAACAGATGCAACAGCTAAGCAAAATGAGTCAATCGGGTTCTTTAAGAACCTCTCACTTGCAGGTGCAGCTTTAATTATCTTCGCACTCGTAGCAACAGGTACAGAGTTCGGCCCATCAGTAACAGGTGCCTTCTTCAGCCTGTAATTAGTTAACTTAAACGCCCGTCGGTTTCATACCGGCGGGCGTTTTTGCTTCATGATTAGCCAATGGAAATCATCGGTGGATTAATCGCAGGTGGTTTCATCGGCGCAGTATTAGGTTTCATCGGCGCAGGTGGAGCGATGCTCTCTGTACCAATCCTTCTGTACATCTTTGACTTTAATCCGCAAGCAGCAACCACCGCAGCAATTGCAGTTGTATTGACCGCCGCTATTTCAGGATTGCTTCCCAAGATTAAGAGCAAGGAAGTTCTCTTCAAAGAAGCTCTGGTTATTTGGGCTCTTGGACTCGTAACAAACCTAGGATTTTCACTTATCGTTCACCGCATCAGTGATTCAGTCATTACAACTGGATTTGCAATAGTTCTACTCTCAGCAGGAACTGCAATGCTGATCAAGCCTGTTGCAGGCAGCGAAAAGAAGATTCCTATTTTCTGGCTGGTTGTCATGTCTTTAGTTATCGGATCGATGACAGGTTTATTCGGAATCGGTGGTGGATTCCTTGCAGTTCCAGTTCTTGTTCTCTTCTTTAAAGTTCCACAGGGAAAAGCTGCCGGAACTTCACTTGCAATCATCGCAATTAATTCAATCACCGCCTTCTTTGGGCATTACCAAAGCTGGTCAGAGGTAACGTGGACAGTGCCTATTGCTATGTCTGTTGCTGCGGTAATTGTTGCTCGTATCGCATCCATTAAGAGCGGCCAGATGAATCAAGCGGTATTGCGCAAGGCTTTTGCCGCACTGTTGTACTCGATTGCAATCTTTACCCTGCTACAGACATGGGTTATTGCTTAAGTTCACGCACCTTGATGTATTTAGATTGCAATCCAACGATCATGTACAGCACCACCGGGAAAGCAAAGGCCACCGGCAGAGAAGTTACTTCGGCAATTAATCCAATAATCGTTGGTCCACCAAAGTAAGCCGCAATCGCAATCAAGCCCACGCGAGCTAAGCCAACAGATGGTGCAATCCCTGGAATCGATGCGGCCGCAAGATTAAATGCTGGGAAGAACGGTCCCATTCCAAAACCCGCTGCACCAAAACCTAAACACACAATAATCAAGCCAGCGGTCGGATGTGAATCAGAGATATTCATTCCTACTAACAAACCTATTCCCCATAAACCGCCGCCAAAGTAACCACCGTACTTCACCGTGTTTACATGGCCCCACTTTTCAAATGCGCGATCTCCCAGCAGGCGACTGGCGATCATCGCTAATGAAAAAGTTGTCGCAGCTGCTGCATTTAATCCCTTGCCGATACCCATATGGTCTTGCAGAAGAATTCCGCTCCATTCATATGCGCCACCTTCAGGAATCAAAGAGCACATCAAGCCAATTCCCAGCGCCCACAGAATCAAAGACTCTTTGCCAAAGAGTGCAACCTTTCCAGCATCATCTTTTCCAGGTTCACCTAGGTGTCCATCATGTTCTGCAGGTAACAATAGGTTCGCCACAAATTGGAAGGCGAACAATCCAATTATTGCAATGGCAATTAAGTTATCGCGCGGAGAGACAAAGTTTGCTACCAATCCTCCAACTAAGGTTGCAGCGAATGC